>NZ_DAOLQM010000009.1:0-25429 GCF_035418125.1 Atribacter sp.
TTGGTTCATGATGATTTACCAGAAATGGACAATGATGATTATCGTCGTGGAAAATATAGTTTGCATAAAGCTTTTGGGGGAGCTATGGGAATCCTTGCTGGCGATGCTTTGTTGGTGGAAGGATTTCGTTTTATTCTTTCCGATAGTCATTTTTGCCGATTAGTTGGTAATACTAAATTGTTAAAAATTCTCAATGTTTTATTGGATGCCCTCAGCGTAGAAGGTATGGTTGGTGGTCAAGTGCTAGATATTGATCTAGAAGGGACTGAAGCTGACGAGGAACAAGTAATGGATATTTATCGGATGAAAACTGCCCGATTTATTCAAGCACCAATTCTTTGCGGAGCAATAGTTGGGGGTGTGAATAAAAAAGAACTCAATGATTTGGAGCGATTTGGACTGTTGGCGGGAGAATGCTTTCAAATCAAAGATGATCTTTTAGATGTCACCCAACCGAGCGAGATATTGGGTAAAACAGCTGGTAAAGATGTCCAGCAAGAGAAAGCAACTCTGGTGAAAATTTATGGAATTCATGGGACTCAGGAAATCATGGAAAACTTATTTCGAGAAGCTGAAGCAATCTTAAACCAAACCAATCGTTCCTTTTCCTTGTTAAGAGAGATAGCCCACTTTATCATAACCCGTCACCACTAAAACCAATTGGAATTATCTATCCATAGCTAAAATGATGGAAGAAAAAAAACAAAAAATCCGAATTGATGAATTATTAGTTAAAAGAGGATTAGTTGAAAGCCGAGAAAAAGCCCAGCGGATGATTTTGGCGGGTGATGTTAAAGTTGAAAATGTTTCAGGAATTTTAAAGCCTTCATCTCGAGTATGGGATGATACTAAAGTTGCTCTTGAAAGGTTGCCTCAATATGTTAGCCGAGGCGGTGAGAAGTTAGCCAAGGCCCTCTCTTATTTCCAAATCGATCCGGCTGGTAAAGTTTTTTTAGATATTGGTTCTTCGACCGGAGGATTTACCGATTGTTTGTTGCAAAAACAAGCTCAAAAGGTATTTGCCCTTGATGTCGGCTATGGACTTCTCCACGAAAAGCTTCGTAAAAATCCCCAAGTAATTCCTTTAGAGAGAATTAACATACGCTATTATGTTCCACAAGACCTCCCTGAGCCTATCCAAGGTATTACTATTGATGTGTCCTTTATCTCACTTCGCCTAGTTTTTCCGGTTATCAGTTCCCTCCTTCCAAAAGGGGGAATATGTATTGCTTTAATAAAACCCCAGTTTGAAGCTGGGAGAGATAAAGTGGAGCGTGGTGGTCTGGTGAGGAAAAAAGAAACCCATATCCAAGTCCTTAAGGATGTGCTTGAATCAGCCCGAGACAACCATCTCCAACTTCAAGGAATTACTTTCTCCCCAATTCAAGGGGGGGGAGGGAATATTGAATATTTAGCCTATTGGATGAAATGCGCTAATTTTTTTGATAAAACTGAATTTGGGGATATAATAAGAAAAGAAGTACAGGAAGCGCATCATTTTTTTACAAAATGAATCAGCCGAAAATAATTATAAAAAGTGAGATAGGATGAATAGAAATCCAATTCAGCGAATTCATATTTTTTCCAGAAAAGTGAATGATATGATTTCCCAAAAAGCGCAAGAATTGCGTGAATTTTTTAATCAATACCAGGTATCATGTACTATAATCGACACCAATCAAATTCCTAAAGAAAAACCAGACATGGTTTTTGTGTTAGGTGGCGATGGTACTTTTTTATCGGCAAATCACAGTTATGCGGCTGAAGGAATTCCGATATTGGGTATCGATATGGGCGGATTGGGCTTTTTGACCGAGGTGAGTGTAGAGGCCTTGTTCAATGCTGCAAAAGCGGTTTTAGAAGGAAATTACACCGTTGAAAACCGAATGATGGTGGACTGTTCTATTCATCATACCAATAAGGAAGTGGAGCAAGATATTGCTTTAAATGATGTGGTGATATACCGAGGTCCCTTTGCTCAGATGATTCGCCTCAGCACCTTCATCGATGACGAATATCTGGCAACTTTTCCTGCCGATGGGTTGATCATTGGCACTCCTACCGGTTCAACTGCTTATTCTTTATCAGCAGGTGGTCCGGTTATTCATCCAACTTTAGATCTTTTTATCATAACTCCTATCTGTGCCCATACCCTTTACGCTCGATCAATTATCGTTCAACCGAACTCCTCGATACGGCTGATATTAGAATCAACCAAGGAAGGAACTATGGTTACTTTGGACGGACAGAGGGGTTTTACCCTGGATAAAGGAGATTATATTGAAGTTCGAAAGTCGAAACTTACCAATCATATGGTAAAGCTTATTCCCGAGAAACCCTTTTATTCATTGTTGAGAGACAAATTGTCCTGGGGGATGGATATTAGAAAACGGATTGATTAGGAATGCTCCGAGAACTGGTCATTAAAGACTTCGTCATTGTTGATTCTCAACACCTTGAATTAGAAGGTGGTCTGGTAGCGATTACCGGTGAAACGGGAACCGGTAAATCTTTGATAATTGATGCTATAAGTCTCCTTAAAGGAGGACGAGCGGTTGAAGGAATGATTCGTCGTGACCGAAAATCAGCCCTCATCGAAGGACTTTTTGACCTTTCTTCCGGTCCCGATTTAATTCAATGGCTGGAAGAAAATGAATTAACCGGTGAGGTTCCCGGGGAAGTGGTGTTGTCACGGGAGATTCATCGAGATGGGAGAAATCGAGCTCGTATTAACGGAAGATCGGTTCCAGTTGGATTGCTAAAAGAAGCAGCTGCTATGTTAATTGATATTTACGGTCAAAGAGAACATGAGCGATTCTTGGCGAATGAGAACCAGCTGAATATCTTGGATGATTTTTTGGATAAAACTGGGAAAAAAGAAAGAGAGTTATACCGACAAAAATATTCCGATTGGCTGCAAACCAAACATGAATTAGAGCAGTTGATGGCCGGTGACCTTTCCCGTTGGGGTGAGCTCAAGTTTGCTTTTCAAGAGTTTGAAGAGATGGGTTTATCTCCTGAAAAGATGAATGAAATTGAAGAAGAGTTTCGTTTATTGGCTAATATGCAATATTATTGTTCGGCGTTAGATGCTTTCTTTATTTTAATGGAAGGAAATGAGAGTGGGGAAGGAATAACTACTCTTCTTTCCCGTTTGGCCTATGAAGTGGAAAAAATCCCTACCGAAGGGAAGTTTTTGGCTTTAAATGGTATTGCGGAGAACCTTCGGGGTATAGAAACTGAGCTACAAGAAATAGCTTTAGAAGTCGCTGCTTTAAGAAGTCAGTTAGACTATTCGACGGATAAAATTGAAAAAATAGAGAAATCAGTGGCTGAAATAGAACGCTTAAAAAGAAAATATCGCTGCCGAACAACCAGTGAATTAATTGATTATCGGAAAAGTATTGAAGAGAAACTGTTGGAAGTTGAGCGACAAATTGAGAAAAAAAAGCAACTGGAAGAACAGCTGGAAAAATACCAACGAGAATTACTTGATAGTGGAGAAAAGCTTTCTCAGTATCGACAAAAAGCAGCCAAGATAATGAAAAACCGATTAGAAGAAGAATTAAAACAATTGGCTTTTTCCAAAGTTAAGTTTGAAGTCAGTTTTGATATGGTTCCGGTTGAGCAGAAAAGATTTTGGGCAACAGGTTTGGATAGTATCAGTTTTATGATTTCATTAAACCCCGGACAGCCTTTAGGACCAGTTATGGAAGTCACTTCGGGTGGAGAGTTGTCACGTTTAGTATTAGGTATAAAATCAATAGCTTTGGAAATGAAAAATCTTCCGGTTATGATTTTTGATGAAATCGACCAGGGAGTAGGAGGGAAAACCGCTTTTTGGATCGGTGAGAAATTAAGGGTGATTGCTTCCGGTCGTCAAATAGTTTGTGTTACCCATCTTCCCCAAATCGCTTGTTTTGCCGATCAACACTTGAGAGTCGATAAGCATACTGACGGTCAAGATACGTGGGCAGAAATAAGCGACCTTCAAGGTCGGGAAAAGCGTTTGCAAGAATTAGCCCGTATGATGGGAGGAGAAAAATCGACAGTACCAGCTCTACAATTTGCCGAAACCTTAATGGAAAGAGCCGGAAAGTAAGACTCGGTGCAATTAACTGAGAAAATCTGCTGATTGACAGGAGAGTAGATGGTATTGAATAAAGTCTTAATTAATCAGGAATTTTGTAAAGGTTGTGGATATTGTGTTCAGATCTGTCCTAAAAAAGTGTTGGTTTTATCAGAAGGTTTCAATTCACATGGGTACTATCCGGCAATGGTGAATGATGGTGATCATTGCATTGGATGTGGTTTTTGTGCACAAGTGTGTCCAGAAGTGGCAATTTCAGTCTATCGGGAGAATGAAAAATGAAAAAAATTTTAATGAAGGGAAACGATGCGGTCGCTGAAGCAGCAATCCAAGCGGGATGCGATCTGTATTTTGGTTATCCGATTACTCCACAAACCGAAATCAGTGAATACCTGTCGCTGAGGATGCCTGAAGAGGGGAAGATTTTTTTCCAAGCTGAAAGCGAAATTGCCTCAATATATATGGTTTATGGAGCAGCGGCGGCTGGAAAAAGAGTGATGACTTCCTCGTCTGGACCGGGAATTAGCCTCAAGCAGGAAGGAATTTCTTATTTGGCTTCGGCTGAATTACCAGCAGTGATCGTTAACATGAGCCGAGGAGGGCCGGGTTTGGGAAACATACAACCTTCTCAGAGTGATTATTTTCAGGCGGTAAAGGGAGGAGGGCATGGGGATTATAAGGTTATTGTTTTAGGTCCTGCATCTGTTCAAGAATTAGTTGATCTGACCTACTTGGCATTCTATCTTGCCGATAAATACCGAAATCCAGTTGTTATTTTGGGAGACGGAATGTTAGGTCAGATGATGGAACCAGTAGTTTTTAAAAAACCCGATTTTCCTCCATTACCAGTAAAAGACTGGGCAACCACTGGTAAAGACGGTAGAGAGCGTCATTATGTCCTATGTTTTGACCTGGATCCAAGAGGCTTGGAACAGTTCAACAACAAAATATTTAAAAAATATCAAAAAATTGAGCAAGAAGAAATTCGCTACGAAGTATTTGGAGAAGATATGCCGGAGATGCTTTTGGTTGGGTATGGAACCATCGCTCGGATTCTCAAGAGTGTTGTCAGGGAAGCTAAAAATATAGGGATTCGTTTAGCACTTCTCCGACCGATTACTCTCTATCCCTTTCCGTCAGCCATTATGCAGGAATTAGCCCAACAAGCCGGACGAGTTTTAGATGTGGAAATGAATATGGGACAGATGGTAGAAGATGTTAAATTGGCAGTAAATGGTGCTGTTCCGGTTTATTTCTATGGACGGAGTGGTGGCATGATTCCATCGGTTGAAGATACCCTAAAAAGAGTTCGTGATATTTTAGGGAAATAAGGAGAATAGCCATGCAGACTGTATTTGAGAGACCAAAGACTTTAATTAATCAACCTTTCCGTTATTGTCCTGGTTGTAATCATGGTTTGGCTCAGCGATTAATTGCCGAAGTTATCGATGAACTGGATATTGCTGATAAAACCATTGGTGTTGGACCGGTAGGCTGTTCGGTATATATCTATGAATGTTTGGATATTGATTTTGTTATGGGTGCTCATGGCCGAGCTCCGGCTACTGCTACCGGTATAAAACGAGCACTTCCCGACCGGATGGTTTTTTCTTATCAAGGTGATGGTGATATTGCCGCTATCGGCACTGCAGAAATTGTGCATTGTGCAGTAAGGGGGGAATGCATTTCGGCTTTTTTTATTAACAATGCTACTTTTGGGATGACGGGGGGACAGATGGCGCCCACTACTATTCTTAATCAACGGACGACAACCTCGCCTCGGGGAAGAAAGCAAGATGAAGCAGGATTTCCTTTTAAGCTGGGAGAAATGTTGGCAGTAGCCGAAGGATCGGCCTATATCGCTCGAGTTGCCCTAACCAAGCCTCAGCTGATAAAAAAAGCGAAACAAGCAATCAAACGAGCTTTTTTAACCCAACAAGCTGGTTTAGGTTTTTCTCTGGTGGAGATTTTATCACCCTGTCCTACCAATTGGGCAATGCCTCCATTAGAAGCCGTCCAATGGTTGGAAAAGAATATTATTCCAGTCTTTCCCCTTGGTGAAATTAAAGTCAAGGAGGGAGTCCCCGATGCACGTTGAAACCGTTGTAGCAGGATTTGGTGGTCAGGGAATTTTATTCTTGGGGAGAGTATTGGCCACAGCCGGTATGATTGAAGGATTTCATGTTAGTTGGTATCCCTCCTACGGGCCTGAGATGAGAGGCGGGACCGCTAATTGTGTTGTCATCATTTCCGACCAGGAAATAGGATCAACCATCTCCGATCATCCCCAGGTTTGTATTGTGATGAATGAACCATCTATGCGGCGTTATGCCCCAACTATAAGACCAGGTGGGTTATTGGTTGTTAATTCTTCTTTAATAACCCAAAAGTACCAAGATCCGAATATTCAAATCTTGGAAATTCCCGGAAATGATATTGCCGGTAGTGAAGTTGGTGATCCTCGAACTTTAAATATGGTTATTCTTGGCGCTTTGATCGGTTATCATTCAACGGTCAAAGAAGAGTCGATCCGGCAGGCTTTGGAAGAAATATTACAAGGAAAGAAAAGCCAGTTAATCGATATCAATATGAAGGCTTTCTCTGCAGGAAAGAATTCGATATCCAAGAAAATTTCTGAATAGAACCCCGTAGCACTTGATAGTACCAGATGAGGATGATAATAAAGATTCGACATGCCATGGCAGGTCGCTACATTAGTTAAAGAATGGGCGTGATAAAGACCGAGGAGGAGAAAAAGTAGTTAAAGAAAAAAAGAAAAAATCAAAAGATGAAGTCCTCACGCCCTCACAAAGCGAGGGCTCAGGATGACATTTTTTTTAAATTCTTTTGTAGGGGCTTAATTTATCATGCCCCGTGGGTTTTCGGGATAGCTACAATGGTGATGAGTAAGAGACTTTTTAAGGGGTTTTGAAAATTCTTAAAAAGAAAAATTCCCTGGAAGGGGGGATTATCCATGTTAGTGAGAGACCGTATGAGCAAAGATGTTGTCCTTATTACCAGTACTACTACCATTTTAGAAGCAGAGAAATTAATGAAAGAAAATGAAATTCGGAGACTTCCGGTTGTTGATCGGGACAAATTGATCGGGATTGTTACTTATAACGACTTGTTAGAAGCCGAACCATCTAAAGCGACCACCTTGAGTCGTTTTGAGTTGACTTATCTTCTTAGTAAAATGAATGTAGCTGAAATAATGGAAAAAAATGTAATCACCATAAAACCCGATATTCCAATCGAAGAAGCCGCTTTAATCATGAAGAAGAACAAAGTCGGTGGCCTTCCGGTAGTCGAGGAAACTCGTGTGGTGGGAATGATAACTGAATCGGATATTTTTGATGTCTTAGTTGAAACTCTGGGAGTAGAGTTAGGTGGAACCCGAATAACTCTTGAACTTCCCGAAAAACCAGGTGAATTGCATCGGGTTACAGGCATTGTTTCTCAATTTATGGTTAATATATTGAGTTTGGCCACTTTTTATATAAATGAAAGACCAGACTTACGTTATGTTGTAATACGGGTTGCAACTCGCGATTACGAACCAATTATTGAAGCTTTTAAAGCCGATGGTATTACCGTGAAACATGTCTGGGTTTCCCCAGTAGATGAAGAGGTGTAAGGGTGTTTTTTCCTTATGATGAAAAAAAACTACCAAAACTTGTTATTCCTGAAATAAAGAACAGCGAAATACTCTGTGAAACTCGTTTATTTCAGCTAAAAAGAAATACCTATGTTGATGATTTAGAGCGGATTTTCATTACTCATCCAGGAGCAGTGACAATTATTGCAACTACTCCGGAAAATCAAATTATTTTAATACGGCAATTCCGAGCACCGGCTGGGCAGTGGCTTTGGGAGATTCCAGCTGGAACCTTGGAACCAGATGAGGATCCATTGGATTGTGCAATTCGAGAATTGGAGGAGGAAACTGGTTTTACCAGTAAACATTGGAAATACCTTTTTCCAGTATTTCTCGCACCAGGATATAGTACGGAATTAATTCATTTTTTCTGGGCTTCTCGGGCGTACCCAGTTGAAAAAGCTCGAAAGGGGGATGATGACGAGGAAATTTATTATTTAAAAGTAACCCCAGAAAAAGCTCAGAATATGATGGCCAAAGGAGCAATACGAGATGCCAAGACTATGATTGCCTTGCAATATTGGCTGGGAGGATTAACTTGAGAATATTTATTGCTCTTCTTGACGGTCTGGGAATGGGTGAACTTCCTGATGCTGCTGAATATGGAGATGAGGGTAGCCATACTTTAGCCAATCTTTCTCGAAAGGTTGGTGGTTTGTCTTGCCCAACTTTGGAAAGATTAGGATTAGGAAAAATCGAACCAATACTGGGAATTGTTGCAGTAAATAAAGCCGAGGGTTGGTATGGAAAGATGATAGAAAAATCAGTAGGGAAAGATACGACTACCGGCCATTGGGAGATGATGGGAGTCATTACCGAGCGGCCTTTTCCGGTTTATCCGCATGGTTTCCCCAAAGAGATTATCAATGAGATCGAAAGAGTTACCGGTTTTCAGGTTTTGGGGAACAAACCGGCATCCGGAACCACCATTATTGAGGAATACGGCGCAGAACATATCCGTACCGGTTTTCCAATTTTATATACTTCGGCCGATAGTGTGTTGCAAATCGCTGCTCATGAAGAAATCATCTCGATAAAAGACCTGTATCGTCTTTGTGAAATGGTTCGGGGAATTATGAAGGGCGATCATGCTGTTGCCCGTATTATCGCTCGTCCCTTTGTTGGTCAACCAGGTAACTTTCAACGGACCTCAAGGCGGAAAGATTTTTCACTGTCCCCTCCTTACCCTACAGTATTAGATGTTCTTTTAGAGAAGGGAATTCAAGTTGCCGGAGTTGGAAAAATTGGTGATGTTTTTACTGGGCGAGGAATCAGTGAAAATTTTAAGACCACCAGTAACTCCGATACCTTTCGGGTATTTTTTGAATTACTCGATGATGAGCGGTTTGGTTTGATTTGGGCCAACTTCAATGATTTTGATACCCTCTATGGTCATCGTAATGACACCATTGGTTTTCAGAAAGCTCTTGAATCCTGGGATGCTCAATTAAAAGAATTTCTCCCTCGATTACGTTTTAATGACCTATTAATCATTACCAGCGACCATGGGTGTGATCCAACCACGCCTAGCACTGATCATTCCCGCGAGCATGCACTTCTTATCTGTGCCTCTCCCCAATTATTAATGGGGGATTCTTTGGGTATCCGCAATTCTTTTGCTGATATTGGGGCGACAGTTGCCCAATTGTTTGGAATTCCTTGGTCGGGTCCGGGAACCAGTTTTTCCTTCATAATTGGTGATTAATCGGGAAGGAAGAAGGTTTAGATCCGATGACTTTCTATTTTAAGAGAGTAAATCATTTTCCGCCGGTCCTACATCCTATCCAGGAGTCTAATTAATAATGAATATTGTTATCAGCCATGAAGGTACTGATTTTGATGCCTTAGCCTCGATGTTTGCAGTTTCCAAACTTTATCCGGGAACCCGCATTATTATCGGTGGTAGTGTGAATCGAAATGTTCGGCGCTTTCTTACTCTTTATGGGACTTTTTTTAATTATTCAATAGAGAAAGAATTGGATTGGAAATCGGTTAAGAAAATTTGGATTGTGGACGCTTCTTCTCCTTCAAGGAGTGGAAAAGCCGAAGAGCTCATTCAGGCTGGGAGGGTAGCTTTTGCCATTTATGATCATCATCCCGAAACACCAGATGGATTAAAAGGGGAACAGGTGGTTGTTCAGCCAACCGGTGCCTGTACTACCATTTTGGTGGAGCTGATCAAAGAACAGACTCTTCCTCTTAATTCCTTGGAAGCGACTCTTTTAATTCTTGGAATATATGAAGATACCGGCTCATTAACCTTTCCAACCACAACCGCCCGTGACCTTCAAGCTGCTGCCTTTTTAGTCGAACATGGAGCAAAGTTGAGTGCCATACCTGATTATGTCAATATGCAACTTACTAATGAGCAACGGGATGTTTTAAAACTTATGGTGAACTCCCTAACCGTGGTTGAAGTAAATGGGATTCAGGTTCATTTTACTTCAGTTCAGGTTAAGGATTATGTCGATGGGGTATCTTTTTTGGTTCATAAATTAATGGATTTGGAAGAAATTAATGTCCTTTTTTCACTTTTTGATATGGAAAATAAGGTGTACGTTATTGCTCGTAGCCGGCTGGAAGAAATCGATGTAAGCATCATTACTACCGGCTTGAATGGTGGGGGACATAAAAGTGCAGCATCGGCTTCGATCAAGGGAAGTTCTTTGGAAGAAGTCAGAAAAAAAATCATCAATATGATGAAACGCTCATTCTCTTTTACTCGCGCTGCTGATATTATGTCAACACCAGTGAAAACTGTTCACCGTGAAAGCAGTATCAATGATGCTTATTTAACTTTAATTCGTTCGGGTTTTTCCGGATTGCCGGTGGTCGATGACGAGGGGATGTTGGTGGGAATTATTGCCCGGAGAGATATGGAAAAAGCCATCCACCATGGTCTACAAAATGCCCCGATCAAGAGTTTTATGTCACCTCAGATCATTGGAGTCTCGCCCCGTGACTCGATATATACTATACGAAATTTAATGGTAGAAAATGATATAGGACGAGTACCGGTTATCAAAGCAGGAAAACCAATCGGGATAATTACCCGAAGCGATCTTTTGCGGGTGTTTCATCAGAAAGAAAATATTGTAGTCAATGAGTTGACCCGATTAAATGTTTCTGAGTCGGTATTTGCCCACTTTACTGCTGCTGATTTGGAACTGATCAACCTGATTAGTGGCTTTGCCCGCCGAGTTGGAGTAAGAACTTATTTAGTTGGAGGAGTGGTAAGGGATATAATTTTAGGTGTTCCTAATCATGACTTAGATTTGGTGGTAGAAGGAGATGCAATTGAATTTTCCCAGAATCTCAACCGGCTGCTTAATGGGAAGGTAGTTGCCTATCCACCCTTTGGCACATCGGTCGTTTTTATGAAAGATAAGAAACGAATCGATTTCGCCAGTGCTCGAAAAGAATTTTATCGTTTTCCAGGTGCAGCACCAGATGTGGAATATTCTGACTTAAAAAAAGATTTATTTCGAAGAGATTTTACTTTAAATGCAATGGCCATTAGTATTTATCCTGACAATTGGGGAGAGCTCTATGATTTTTTTGGTGGCTATCGAGATCTAAGAAGTAAGATTCTTCGAATTCTTCATCCATTAAGCTTTGTTGATGATCCCGCTCGATCCATACGAGCGGTCCGGTTCGAAAAAAAATATGGTTTTCATATCGAACCGTTTACCATGAGTCTCTTAAAACAAACTATTCGAAAAAATTTATTAGATAGTATTAAGCCCGATCGTCTTAAAGAAGAAATTCAGCTCATACTGGAACTACCTAATTATTATCGTTATTTAGAACGCCTTTACCAATTGGATATGATACCGTCGATTTTACCAGGTTGTATCTGGAAAAGGGAATATTCCGATCGGTTTATTGATGTTGAAAAAAGACTGCCAGAAGTAAAAACCATTTTAGGAATTGATAGGTTTCTTTATCAACTGACTCCTCTATTCGATGATTTTGACATCAAGCAAATTTCATTATTGCAAAAGCGTTTAGCATTATCTCGTCACTTCACTCATAAAGTAGTGAGTTATCACTCCAAAAAAAGTGAATTTAGGTGGGCTATCGAAGAAAAAGATATTCGTCCCTCAGAGGTTTATCTTCGCTGTCGATCGATACCCCTTGAGTTTTTATATTATTTGCTCAGTTTTTATCCAGAGAATAGCTTGGCAAGTCAGCGATTAAACCGGTATCTTAAAGAATGGATAACCATTAAAACCATTTTAAAAGGCTCAGATTTGCAAGAAATGGGCATTAAAGCTGGTCCTCACTATGCTACAATGCTGGATGAGCTAAAATTGGCAAAAATTGATGGACACGCAATGAACCGTTTAGAAGAAGAACAATTGATTAGGCAATATTGGGAAAGGGTGAAAAAACGTGGGGAACAAAGATAGGATTTTTAGCGGAATGAGACCAACCGGTAAAATGCATATCGGTCATTATCTGGGAGCATTAAAAAATTGGTTGCAGCTCCAAAAAGAATATGACTGTATTTTTGGTATTGTCGATTGGCATGCTTTGACCACCTCTTTTGAACATACTGAGGATATAGAGCGAAATATCATTGATATGGCTATTGATTGGTTTAGTGTGGGTATTGATCCTGAAGTGTGTATTCCTATGATTCAATCGTTGGTTCCGGAACATGCCGAACTTCATCTTCTTCTTTCCATGGTCACTCCCTTGGGGTGGCTGGAGCGAAATCCGGTTTTAAAGCAGCAACTTCAAGACATGGGTTTGAAAGAAGCAGTTGGTTATGGGCATCTTGGCTATCCGGTTTTAATGGCTGCTGACATCATTATTTATCAAGGGATTAAGGTGCCGGTTGGAGAAGATCAAGTTCCTCATATTGAGATTGCCCGAGAAATGGTACGCCGTTTTCATTATCTCTATCAACAAGAAGTGTTCAAGGAACCACAACCGCTTCTTACTGAAACTCCACGAATCTTGGGAATTGATGGGAAAAAGATGAGTAAGAGTTTAAATAATGCTATTGGTCTATCTGATACCAAAGAAGAATTACGAACCAAAGTTCTTTCAATGTTTACCGATCCAGAGAAAATTCGAAAACGTGATCCAGGACATCCGGAAAGATGTAATGTCTTTTCTTTTCAGAATATTGTTGGGAATCCTCGAATCGAACAGATTGAAAAAGACTGCCGAACAGGAGATCTGGGGTGTGTTGATTGCAAAAAAGAACTATTGGGATTGATGGTTGATTATCTGGAAAAGATTTCTCCTTTCCGGGGACGCTATCAAGGGAAAGAACAATTAGTCAAAGATATTTTAGTGGAAGGGAGTCGGAAAGCTCAGACTCTTGCTCGTGAAACAATGAAAAAAGTTCGAGAAGCGATGAATATTGATTACCAAATACCTCGATAGATTATGGATACTGACTGGAAAGATCGGATAGAAAAAGCCAACGCTCTTTGGGAGAGGGTAAATCTGCTCCAAGAAGAGATTGAATTAATTGAAAAACAGTTGAACGAAATTCTCCAGATCGAAGAAGAAGAAATCCTGGAGGAAGATAGTCAATCTATTGAGAAAAAGATCTTTGAATTGTTTTCTCAGGTTCTTGCCGAGCTAAAGCAACAGGAAGAAAATATTTTAAAAGTACCTCCCGAGCGTTGGAAAAAAATTCAAACTCGAGAAGTTCTTGATCTGGAAAAGATGTCATTGGACAGCTTATTGGGCCTATATCGTAAGTTTTTGAATGCTGAAACAAATCAGCCACGAATTGAAATAGATGATCACTTTGAAAATCTGATTGAAGAGCAGCGAGATTACATTAATGGTTTTTTTGACCTACATACCGGCCAATGGTTCAGAATGGACGCTCTGTTTCAGAATAGGCAGGAGCTTCGAATAGTTATTGCAACTTTTTTGGTATTGCTGGATATGGTTTTTCGAGACCTCCTTAAAATGAAAGAAGAAGATGGATTGGTGTACCTAATAAAAAATGAGTAATGATATTTTGTTAAAAGGATTAATCGAAGCTTTTCTATTTTCCTCTCCTCAGCCGGTTTCGATTGAGGAGTTAATGAGAGTAACTCAAGCCGACCGAGACCTGGTTGAAAAAGAACTATTTAATTTATTGGAGGACTACCGGTTACGGCAGAGTGCTATATTTTTACGCCGAGTAGCTGGGCAATGGCAAATGGCGGTTCGGCCAGAGTATGGAAGCCATTTAAAGGAATATGCCCAGGTTACAGTTAAAAAAGGGATATCCCGTGCTGCCTTGGAGGTTCTGGCTATTGTTTCCCTTGAACAACCAGTGACTAAAATTCAAATCGACATCAAGCGGGGGGTTGATTCCGGGGCTGCTATAAGTGTTCTATTAGAAAGAGGTTTAATTGCCATTGCTGGTCAGGTCGATCGACCAGGAAAACCTTTTCTTTACCAACTCACCGAGAAATTTTTTGAAGTATTTGGTTTAGAAGACCAGGAAGCCTTGCAACGAATTCAGCAAATTATTGCCAGTCAGGAAGTAGCCAATGAGGTTGAATAAATATTTAGCTCAGGCCGGAATTGGTTCTCGGCGAGCCTGTGATCGCTATATTCAAGAGGGAAGGGTAGCCGTCAACGGCGGAATACAAATCCAACCAGCCTATCAAGTCGAGCCAACTGATGTGGTAACCTTTGATGGATCGCCAGTTCAACCGGAGGATCGTCTGATTTATCTTCAATTGTACAAACCTCGAGGTACATTGACAACGGTCCGAGACCCACGGGGAAGGGAAACGGTTATGAAATGGATTACTGATATCAAGGAAAGAATATTTCCGGTTGGTCGTTTGGATTATGATAGTGAGGGCTTGCTTCTTTTTACCAATGATGGACGAATTACTAATATTTTAACCCATCCCCGCTATGAAGTGTTGAAAACCTACCGAGTTTATGTTTCAGGCCAGGTGAATTGCCGGGAACTGGAAGTACTTGCCGATGGGATTGTAAAGAACGGAAGGCACTATCAAGCTCATTCAACAAAGCTCATTGAACATCAGAAGGGATTTACGATTGCTGAAGTCATTTTAAATGAAGGAAAAAAGCACGAAATACGGATTCTTTTTGAAGGTATTGGTCATCCAGTTTTGCGTTTAATACGGACCAAAATGGGACCGATAACCCTGGATGAGAATTTATTGCCCGGAGAATGGCGTTATCTCTTGAAGGATGAGATTAAACTTCTTTTTGAGAGAGGTGGTGTTTCGACCGATGTCAACCAATAGAGGATTCATTCAAGTATATTATGGGGATGGAAAAGGGAAAACCACTGCAGCTCTTGGCCTGGCGGTCAGGGCTACTGGTCAGGGCTTAAAAGTTCTTTTTCTCCAATTTTTTAAAAAGAACCTAGCCGGTGAGCTCATTTCGCTCCAATACCTACCGGGAATAACTTTATATCAATTTGGATCGGGGAAATTTATTTTAAATAGGCAGTGGCAGGAAGAGGATTATCAAGAATTCTTGATGGGTTGGGAAATGGCCAAAAGAGCCTTACACACCGAGGATTATGATTTATTAATAATGGACGAATTTCTTTACGCTTTTACCTACCAAATGCTCAGTTGGGATGATTTTTTAAAAGAATTGAATACTCGAAAACAGAAGATCGAGGTTATAATAACCGGCAGGAAGGCAATACCCCAGCTCCTTGATTATGCTGATTTGGTTACCAACATGATTCTGATTAAACATCCCTATCAACAAGGAATACCGGCTCGAAAGGGGATTGAATATTAATGGAATACCAGAAAAATCCTATGCGAGGGATTAGGGGAGCTATTACAGTTGATAGAGATAGTTCGGATGAAATTGCTCAGGCCACCTTGCTTTTGTTTGAAACCATGATGAAAAAAAACCATTTAGAGCCCGATGATATTACGGCGGTTTTCATAACCGTCACTCATGATTTAAAATCGGCTTTTCCCGCCCGTGCAATTCGACAAATTGAAGAATATCGTTTTCTTCCCTTGATGTGTGCGCAAGAGATTCCCATAGAGGGTACTATTAAGCGTTGTATTCGTTTGATGATGATCGCTTTCTGTCCCAATGTCAGTCATGAAGCCATTCGACATGTTTATATGCGAGAGGCTCAAAACCTTCGGAGGGATTTAAAGGGAGAAAATAATGGGTAAGGTACGAATTATTCCAGTTTCAGTCAAATTGAGCGGAGATATCTTTTGCCCTCCAGATAAATCATTTAGTCACCGAGCAGCGATGATTGGGGCCTTATCTTCAGGAGAGACTATCATTCAGAATTTTTCCTTTTGCCAAGATACCTGGTCAACGTTACATTGTTTGGAACTTTTAGGTGTGAAAGTGCAAGCCCTTCCTAACCAGGGCATGGTTAGGATAAGCAGTTCTGGAAAAGAAAGTTTGTCTGAGCCATCGGATGTCCTTGATGTGGGAAATTCAGGAACAACCTTGCGGTTGATTACCGGTATTATCGCTGGAATTCAAGGGTTATCAATTTTAACTGGAGATCAGAGTATACGCCGGCGCCCCATGAAACGCATTATTGATCCATTAAGAAAAACTGGCGCGGTTATTGGTGGTCGAGACCGAGATCAATATGCACCTCTCTATATCATCGGCAAAAAACCATTACAAGCTTTTCATCATACTCTCGAAATTCCCAGTGCTCAGGTTAAATCTTGTTTGCTTTTTGCTGCATTATGGGGAGATAATCCTTCCTTTATAAAAGAACCAATCCTTTCGCGAAATCATACTGAAAATATGCTCCAAGCGGTGGGAGGAGATATTCGAAAACAAAACGAAGTGATTCAAGTTTACCCGGGAAAAGAATTCGTTGCCCGACCTTTTCATTTACCTGGAGATATATCTTCAGCTGCTTTTTTAATTGCTGTTACCCTTTTAATTTCAGGGTCTCATCTTATTATTCGAAACTTGGGCTTGAACCCAACCCGAACTGGTATGCTTGATTGTTTGCAAAAAACAGGAGCCAAAATCAATCCATTTGATGTCAGGGAAGAGTGGGGGGAACGACAGGGTCATATTGCCATAGAACACTCAGTTTTAAATAGCTTTGAGATTGGTCAGGAAGAGATTCCATCGCTAATCGACGAGATTCCCATATTATCAGTACTTGCGACCCAAGCTCATGGTCGTTCGATAATCAGGGGAGCTGGTGAATTGCGAGTAAAGGAAAGCGACCGTTTGCATGCTATCAGTAAAAATTTAATCGATTTGGGAGCACAGATTGATGAAACCGAAGACGGATTGATTATTTCCGGTCCAGTTCGATTGAAAGGTGGCAAGGTAAAAAGTTATGGTGATCACCGAATAGCCATGAGTATGGTGATAGCTGGTTTGATTGCTGATGCTCCAGTGGAAATAGAAGATATCGAATGTATATCGATTAGTTACCCGAATTTCTTCCAAGATCTTCAAAAAATTGGATATGGGGGCTTTCAGTTTTTAACCGACACTTCATTTAATAATGCTTATAATCGGGAGGAAGCATGAAAAGGCTGATTGCTATTGATGGACCTGCCGGAGCGGGGAAAAGTACGGTAGCTCGTTTGTTAGCCAAAAAATTATCCTATTTATATATAGATACTGGTGCCATGTATCGAGCGATTACCTATTTTTTAATAAAACAAGGTATAAATTATGAAGACCCAAAGGCCCTAAACCAAGCATTAAATAAAATGGATCTCCATTTTCAAGTTATTGATGGAATTTCGGTCATTTTTCTCAATGGAAAGCGATGCGATGAAGAAATCCGTCAAACTGATGTAAATCAGCATGTTTCTCCAGTAGCAAAAATAGTTGCTGTACGTCATTTTTTAAAGAAAAAACAAAGGGATTTAGCTCAATCGACTTTTTCAGTTACTGAGGGACGAGATATTGGAACGGTGGTTCTTCCCGATGCTGATTTAAAAATATTTCTAATGGCTCGACCAGAAATTCGAGCCCAGCGACGATGGAAAGAATTAAAAGAAAAAGGGATTGATATCTCTTATGAGAAAGTCCTTGAGAATGTCATACAACGAGATACTATCGATTCGACTCGAAGTGAAGCTCCTCTGCGACCGGCTGATGATGCCATGATGGTTGATACTTCTGATATGAGTATTGAAGAGGTGGTGAACTTTCTCTACCAAAAAGCGGTAGAGAATGAATGATATGAAAATTCTTGTAGCTAAGCATATTGGTTTTTGTCCGGGAGTAAAAAGGGCGTATACCATGGCAATACAAGCTTTTGATATAAATTACCAACCGGTTTATCTTCTCGGAGAATTAGTTCATAACCATCAAGCAGTAAAGATGTTAATCGAAAGGGGAGCTCGATTAGAAGATGAGGTGGAACAGATACCTGATAAGGTAACTGTGGTTACCCGTTCCCACGGTTTGGAGCGTAAAACCCGGGAAAAGCTTCTGGAAAAAGGAGTTACCATAATTGATACCACCTGTCCTCGAGTTCGAAAGGTACAGTCATTAGCCAGTGAATTAGAAAAGAAGGGATATACCATGATTATTCTCGGAGATCCCAACCACGCCGAAATTAAAGCCTTAATCAGTGAGCTAAACACCAAACCTTTGGTATTAGGTAAGGATTCAACCGATTGGGAAAATAAACTCAATACTTTACCAGAAAATCAACCCTTGGCGGTTATCGAGCAAACTACCTTTCCTCAGCAACAGTACCTGGATTTTTGTCGATTACTGGAAGAAAAAAATTTAACCGATCGGTGTCTGATTTATAATACTCTCTGTCTAGAAACCGAATATCGGCAAAATGAATTAAGATCTCATCTCCAAACTGGGAAAATAGATGTGGTTATAATTTTAGGAGGGAAACATAGTTCCAATACTCGCGGTCTTTATTTGATAGCGAATGAACAAGCTCCACGAACCATTTGGATCGAGGATCCTAACGAAGTGGAAAAGACCTGGTTCCAACCGAACCAAACTATATTAATTGTCAGTGGGGCTTCAACTCCCGATTGTGCAGTAAAAGAGTTGATGAAAAAATTGAATAAGGGAAAAGTCTATGAATAAAGAAGCACCATTAGTTGTTATTGTAGGAAAGACCAACGTTGGCAAGTCAACCCTTTTCAACCGTCTCTCGGGACGAAGGATTACCATTGTTGACTCAACTCCAGGTGTAACCAGAGATCTTATTGAAAATATCATTGAGATCGATGGAGTTCTGGTTCGATTGGTCGATACTGCTGGTATTGAATTAACGGTATCACCAGATGATCCTCTGCAAACCGAAGCAGAAAAAAGAGTGTGGGAAGTCATCAATAAAGCTGACTACATTTTGTTGATTCTTGATGGAAAGGAAGGAATGACCAGCGTTGACCATGAGTTAATAAGTCGTTTGCGCCGAGTGAAGGATACTATTATTCCGATCGTGAATAAAAGGGAAGGGATGACCCATTTAGGATTACTATCGGATTTCTATGCATTAGGGTTTGATGATGTCGTGCAGATATCGGCAGTACATGGGGACGGGATTCCTCAATTAAAATCCATCCTTTTTGACCGATTGAAAAGTGATACTGAGTCGGAAGATGCTCAAGTTGTCGAGCATCATGATTTTCGTATTGCCATTGTTGGTAAACCCAATGTCGGGAAATCAACCTTGTTTAATATGTTGTTGGAAAGCGACCGATCTATAGTGAGTACCATTCCAGGAACAACTCGAGATCCACTGGAATCATCGCTGGTTAGCGGAGGGTACGGACGGTATCAATTGGTGGATACTGCCGGATTGGCTCGCAAATCCCGTATCAAGGAAGATATCGCCTTTTATGCCACAGTACGGACTATGGAAAAAATTGCTGAAACCAATCTTTGTGTGTTGGTCCTTGATGTTCAAGAAGGGATTAGCCAGCAGGATAGGCACATTGCCAATCAAATTTATCAGCAAAAAAAGTGCTGTCTTATTTTCCTGAATAAGATGGATATAATTCCAGAGCGATTGACTCGAAAAAAAATTGAGGAAACCAAAAAGTGGATTTGGAATGAATTAAATTTTCTCGATTATGCTACGGTTTTGATTGGGTCGGCAACCGACCGAAAACTGAAGCCTCATTTTTTAGCTCAATTTGCAACCATTGCGAGCCGCTATTATCAACGGCTTAAAACCAGCTTTATCAATCGAGAGATTAAGGAAAAAATTAACGATTTAAATATCAGTATGGGAAAAGGAAGGCTTCTCCGTGTCTATTATGGATATCAAGAGCTCACTGCTCCTCCTCGTTTTTCGTTTTTAACTAATTTTAAAGGAAACGATCGAGAGCTGGAGAGAAGTATTCATAGTATTGAAAAAATCATTCGTCAGGAAGGTGATTGGGAAGGTGTACCCCTCACCATCGAGCTTAAAAATAAATAATGAATTAATTAACGAGTTTCATGAATATCTGGAGTTCGAGCGCCATTACTCAGAACATACTATTGAAAATTATCTTCGAGTGGTGAATCAATTTAATAGTTATTTAATGAAAACCAATAAAAGAAGTCTAGTCGAGGTTGGTACTTCAGACGTAGCCGGATTTATGGCTTTCCTAAAAACTATTTCCCATTTGATGAGAGTTTCTCAGCTGAACCGATTGTCGGCTTTGAAAACCTTTTATCGATATTTACGAAAAAGAGGAAAAATTCAAAAAAATCCTTGCGATGGTATCGGAGGGCTCAGGGAAGAAAAAAGTCTTCCCACCTTTTTTTCTCAACAGGAAATTAATCGATTTTTGACTTATTTGGAAGATCGTTTTCAAAAAAAACCAAATTTTCTTCAGGCTCGCAATCGAGCACTTTTTGAAATTCTGTATTCATCTGGTTTGCGAGTTGGAGAAGTAGTTCGGCTTAAAACCATCGATTTGAATTTTCGGCAGAAAATCGTTAAGGTGCGGGGGAAAGGTGGAAAAGAAAGAATCGTCCCCTTTAACGATAAAGCTCTTCAGGCAGTCGAAGATTATCTGGCTTTTCGTCGACCGAAAGGACCAGTTAAGGAACTTTTTTTAAATTATCTCCAACAACCATTAACGACTCGTGGTGTACGGGTTATTTTAAATAAAATCTTAGCAGAGATTGGGATGGTAAAAAAAGCCTCTCCTCATACTTTTCGTCATAGTTTTGCCAGTCATTTTCTTTCAGGAGGGGCTGAGATGAGGATTGTTCAGGAGGCACTGGGACACTCCAGTCTTTCTACCACCCAAATTTACACCCATTTAAATTGGGACAATATGAAAAAAGTTTATGAAAATACTCACCCCCGATCCCATAAAAAGGAGGATTAAATGAAGATCATATCAACAACAGTTCTTGGCGTTTTACGAAATGGAAAAGCAGCAATGGCTTGTGACGGACAGGTAACCATGAATGAATCAGTATTAAAAAGAGGAGCTAAAAAAATACGGACCTTATATCAAGGGAATGTTTTAGCCGGTTTTGCAGGAGCTGGTGCAGATTGTCTCACCTTGCTGGATCGTTTTGAAGAGAAATTGAATTCTTATAGTGGAAATCTGTCTCGGGCAGCCATTGAGTTGGCTAAAATGTGGAGGACTGATAAAGTTCTCAGGCATCTTGAAGCTTTATTGCTGGCTATGGATTTAGAACATGTATTGATTATTTCAGGAAAAGGAGACGTAATCGAACCGGACGAATCAATAGCAGCTATTGGCTCGGGAGGCAATTATGCTTTGTCTGCTGCCAAAGCATTATATCGAAATACTGATATGGATTCGGAGGCGATCGCTCGTCGATCCTTGGAAATTGCTGCAGAAATCTGTATTTATACCAACGATCACATTCATTTGGAAACTTTAGGGTAAACCAGGGGGTAAGATGCTTCTAAGAGAAAGGAAGAGATTGACATGGAACAGATTGATGATTTTTTAACCCCGGAAGAAATTGTCCGAGAATTAGATAAATATATTATTGGTCAGGAAGACGCTAAAAAATCGGTTGCGATTGCCCTTCGTAATCGGATGCGACGAAGGATGCTTCCTCAAGAAATAGCTGAGGAGATTACTCCAAAAAATATCATCATGATCGGTCCAACCGGAGTTGGTAAAACTGAGATTGCCCGTCGGATTGCGAAACTGACCGGTGCGCCTTTTATGAAGGTAGAGGCAACTAAATTCACTGAAGTTGGTTATGTGGGAAGAGATGTTGAATCAATTATTCGTGATCTGGCTGAGTTATCACTGCGAATGGTAAAAAGTGAAAAAATAAGCGCTCAAGAAGGAAAAACCAGATGGGTTGTGGAAGAACGCTTGTTGGATCTTCTTTTTAATAAAAGAATTACACCAGAAGATTTTGACGAACCTTCTCCTTCTGGAACCAGTACTCGGGTTGATGTGGTATGGCCGACGCCATCTTCTTCAGCAGAACGGACACGAGAAAAAATTCGAGAAAAATTACACCAGGGTGAATTAGAAGACCGGGAAATCGAAATTGAGATTGAAGAGAGCTCAATGCCGGTAGAAGTGGTTAATGTTGGTGGGCTAGATAATATGGGTATTGACTTTTCTGGTCTTTTTGGAGGCATTTTTCCTGCCCGTAAGAAGAAGAAACGGGTTAAAGTCAAAGATGCTCGGGAAATTCTTTTTAATCAAGAAGCTCAGAAGTTATTGGATATGGATGATATTAAAAGTGAAGCCATCCGACGAGTAGAGGAAAGTGGAATTGTATTTATCGATGAGATTGACAAAATCGCCTCACCAGGGGGGAGGGACACCCATGGTCCTGATGTTTCCCGAGGGGGAGTTCAACGTGACCTATTACCGATCGTAGAAGGCTCAACAGTGGTTACCAAACATGGGCCGGTTCGTACCAATCATATTCTTTTTATTGCTGCCGGAGCCTTTTCCCATACTAAACCATCAGATTTACTTCCTGAATTACAAGGTCGGTTTCCCATACGAGTTGAACTTTCAGCGCTTAGCGAGGAAGACCTTTATCGAATCGTTGTTGAGCCTTACAATTCTTTGGTGAAGCAATATACAGCAATGTTATCAACCGAAGAGGTTGAATTACAGTTTACCGATGACGGGCTAAGAGAAATTGCGCATATATCCTCAATTCTAAATCAAAAAATGGAGAATATCGGTGCGCGTCGCTTGCACACGGTGGTAGAGAGAGTTCTCCAGGATATCTCTTTTAGAGCACCGAACTTAAAGCAAAAAGTGGTGGTTATTGATCGAGCTTATATTCAGGACCGATTGAAAAATGTTTTACAAGATGAAGATGTTACCCGTTATATTTTGTAATTTCCTTTATAGATAAATTGGATTTATGGTTGAAATATTTTTCCCTTTCATGATATACTGTGCCCGATTTATGCATAGCATAAGAATAAATTCTCATGCCGGACAAGAATTCCGGTGCTCTCCAAAAAGGAGATAAACCATCGGTTCGGCAGAGGAAAAACCGGAAGGAGAATTATTTATGATCGTTACTATGAAGCAGTTGTTGGAAGCTGGGGTTCATTTTGGTCATCAAACCCGCCGTTGGAATCCAAAAATGAAACCCTATATTTTTACCGAAAGAAATAATATCTATATTATTGATTTACAAAAAACCGTTGGCTTAGCTGAGAAGGCTTACTATTTCGTTCGTGATTTAGCGAAGGAGAGTGGAACGGTTCTTTTTGTCGGGACCAAGAAACAGGCGCAGGAAGCCATAGAGCAAGAAGCGAACCGTTGTGGGATGTATTATGTGAATCAGCGATGGCTGGGGGGTATGCTTACTAATTTTGTAACCATTCGGCAGAGCATAGATAAATTGGAACACATTGAGAAATTGGAAGAAAACGGTATCTTAAACCGACTTCCAAAAAAAGAAATTATGCAAATCTTAAAAACCAAGACTCGATTGGAAAAATACCTTACTGGAATCCGAAAGATGGCCAGGGTTCCCGATTGTGTGTTTGTTGTCGACCCCAGGAGAGAGCGAAACGCCGTTTTAGAAGCTCGTCGTATTGGGATTCCAATCGTTGGTATTGTAGATACCAATTGTGATCCTGATGAAGTCGATTTTGTGATACCAGGTAATGATGATGCCATACGAGCTATTCGTCTATTCTCATCCATCATAGCCGATGCCGTGATGGAGGGTAAACAGTATGCAACCGAGGGTCGTGAAGAAGTTACTACTGAAGGAGAAGCTGTCCCTGAAACCGAGGTGGCGGTTTCTGATGAAGTATCCACCGACAATGAAGAAGAACTTCCTCTTTCGATTTTAGAAGAGCTCAAAGATCCTGAACTGGAAGAAATTGAAAGTGACGATGAAAATCTCACCGAAGAAGCAAAGGAGGAACAACCATGAGCTATGATGCAAAAGTAGTTTATGAGCTTAGAAACCGAAGTGGTGCAGGAGTTATGGAATGTAAAAAAGCCTTAGAGGAAACCAAGGGAGATATAGAAAAAGCCTGTGAGCTTCTTCGTAAGAAGGGAATTGAAACAGCGGCCAAGAAGCAAAACCGGTCAACCGAACAGGGCCTCATTGGTTCCTACGTTCATACTGACGGAAAGATAGGAGTATTGGTAGAAGTCAATTGTGAAACTGATTTCGTAGCCCGTACCGAAGAATTTATCAGCTTTGTCAAAGAATTAACTCTTCAAATTGCAGCTCAAGCTCCTCGCTGGGTTGCGATTGAAGATGTGCCTGAAGATATTCGTAAGGAAGAAGAAAAGATTTATCAAGCTCAGCTCAGTGAAAGCGGTAAGCCTGAAGCGGTCCAAAAGAAAATTATTGAAGGGAAGTTGAATAAGTTTTATCAAGACAATTGTCTGCTCGAACAGGAATATATTCGAGATAATGATAAAAAAATTAAAGAATTATTAGTGGAAACTATTGCCAAAGTGGGCGAGAATATTGTTATTAAACGTTTCGTGCGTTTAAAACTTGGTGAAGAATAGTATGGTTGAAAAGGTAAAGCCGCTTTATCGACGGATTTTATTAAAATTATCCGGAGAAGCGCTGATGGGGTCACTCTCTTCGGGCATTGATAACCGAGTTTTAGAGTATTTTACCCAAGAGATTAAGCAAATCCACCGATTACAGGTAGAAATAGCTATAGTCGTTGGTGGTGGAAATATATTTCGAGGACGTACTGCCGGAGATCGGGGAATAAGCCGGGTGACCGCTGATAATATGGGGATGTTAGCGACGGTTATTAATGCGTTAGCTCTTCAAGATTTTCTTGAAAATGCTGATATCCCCACTCGAGTCCAAACAGCTATTGAAATGAGAGCGGTGGCCGAACCTTATATTCGAAGACGTGCCATCCGCCACTTGGAAAAAGGACGGGTGGTCATTATGGCAGCTGGAACGGGAAATCCATATTTTACAACCGATACTGCAGCTGCTCTCCGAGCCGCCGAGATCAAAGCCGATGCTGTTATTAAAGCAACTAAAGTTGATGGTGTATACGAATCAGATCCGGTAGCGAACCGGAATGCGGTCAAATATGAGACTATCAGTTACCTTGATGTACTGAATCTAGGACTGAAGGTTATGGATTCGACCGCAGTTTCTTTGTGCATGGATAATAATATTCCGATCATTGTTTTTAACTTTAACCAAACTGGCAATCTTTTACGAGTAATTATAGGTGATAAAATTGGAACTATTATTTCTCAGGAGGGAGGAAAATGGCCGAACAATTAAAGGATTTATTGAAAGAT
>NZ_DAOLQM010000010.1:0-23652 GCF_035418125.1 Atribacter sp.
TGCAAGGAGGGGATTTTCTATTTTTATATATTTTTTATAATATTATTTCCTTACATTATTATACTCATTCAGTAAAATTTGTCAATATTTATAGTGTTATTTCTCTTCCTTCTGAATAAATTAATTTATTTTAGCAATCGACTCTCTCCCTTTTAAAAAGGCTGTCAAATTGATATCAAATAACTTTTGAGGAAACGTCTCCTTGATAACTTCTTCCCATATATTTTCATTATCGAAATTAAATATTTTACTAAAAGCACCAATCAATACTGAATTCGCAACTCTTGAATTTTGAAGGGATTCAGCAATTGAATTGGCGTCTATTTCATATACTGGAATACCTTTTTCTCTTAATAAACGAGCTGAAAAACCGGTATAAGGATCCGGTTTAGTGCCCACCGGATTTAGCCTCCAGGTATTGATGATGATAGTTGCATCAGAAGAAAGAAACTCACTATAACGCAATGCTTCAACCTCTTCTGTGGCAATCATAAATTGAGCTTCACCCTTTCCTAACAAAGGAGAATATACTTTTTCGCCATATTTTAGTTGAGTAATAACTGAACCACCTCGCTGAGCCATTCCATGAACTTCCGATTGACGGACATCAAATCCTTGATAAAGGAGGAATCTCGATAGTATTTCACTGGCTTTTAAAACACCGGTACCACCTATACCGACAATAACAATACCACCAAATTTCATGATTGGCTTCCCTCCTTTATTGCGTTAAGCTGGCAAATTTGGCTGCAAACACCACAAGCATGACAAGATTCTGCAATAATCTCAACCTTTTCACCGTTGAGTCGTATTGCCGGACAACCTAATTGTAAACATTTCTTGCAAAGCCGACAGAGACTTGAATCAACTCGATAATAGTTCTCTTTTCCTTTTTTTTGAATAAGTTGGCATGGTTCAGTGAGAATAAAAACCGTTGGTCCGGCTTTCTTTTTTATTGCTTTCTTGAGAAGGGATCGAAAATTTAAAATATCATATGAACTAAGATGATGTATTTCTTTTACTCCTAAAGCCCTTACCAGCTCTTCAAGATCAAGTGCTGAGGTTTTTTCACCCATCAAAGTTACTCCTGTTCCAGGATGATTTTGCCCTCCCGTCATCGCTGTGATGCGATTGTCTAAAATAATTACTAAAATGTTGGTTTGGTTATATACCGCATCTAAAAGAGAACCGATCCCACTATGAATAAATGTTGAATCACCGATTACCGCTCCCACGGTCAACTCGGGATGAGCTAATTTAAAACCTTCAGCATTTGAAATCGAAGCCCCCATACAAATGCAAGAATCAATCGACGAGGTTGGCGGCATGACGCCCAGCGTATAGCATCCAATATCCCCAGTAATAGTAATTTTCAGGTCGGAAAGAACTCGGAATACTCCACGATGAGGACAGCCAGCACACATTATTGGTGGTCTGGGGAAAACATACTGATTTAAATCTCCTATTGGCGGCAATGGGAGAGCGATTCCAAATGCCGACTTAAGGACATCGGGGGTTATTTCACCAATTCCAGAAATTCGATTTCTTCCCTCAACCGGAATACCAGCTGCTTTAATTTCGGTTTCCCAGAAGGGGTCCAACTCTTCAACCACCACCACATTTTTAACCTTTTTGACAAAATCCGATATCATCTGAAAAGGAAGAGGATACCCAATGCCTAATTTTAATACTGAAGCTTGTGGAAACACCTCACGTACATGGTTATAAAGAACGCCTCCAGTAATGATTCCCAAATCAGTATCTCTCATTTCCATCCGATTTAGGTCTGATTCTTCTACCCAATCTCTTAATGTCTCTAAACGCTTTTCAAGAGCAACTCTTCGTTTTCTGGCAAACGCTGGAATCATAACGTACTTTTCTGCATCCTTTTGATACGGAAAAGGTGTAAAAGGAACTCTCTCCTGAGGAAACACAACGGAACGAGAATGTGACACCCGGGTAGTCGATCGAACCATGATTGGTGTGTCAAATTTTTCACTTATAATAAATCCTTCTTTAGTAAAGATCCGGGCTTCCTCGCCGTCTGCTGGCTCAAAAAAAGGTATTTTTGCAAATTTAGCATAGTTTCGGCTGTCTTGCTCATTTTGAGAAGAATGCATTCCCGGATCATCAGCTACCACGATAACCAATCCGCCTCTCACACCAGTATAGGAGATTGTCATCAATGGATCAGCAGCAACATTAAGACCTACATGTTTCATGGTGGCTAAAGCTCGCCCTCCCGCTATTGCTACCCCAGCTGCTACCTCGAGAGCAACTTTTTCATTAGGGCACCACCTTGAATGGACTTCCTTATATCGACCGAGATATTCGAGAATTTCGCTACTGGGAGTTCCTGGGTAACCAGCACCAACCTGAACCCCACCTTCATAGGCACCTCTAGCAATTGCTTCATTCCCTAACATTAAGCAAGTATTCTTTTTTTGATTGTTCAATGAATTCGCTCCTTCCATTCAAAATGGCAATATAAATCTATACTATTCGGTTCACGCTATTCTCCTATAATTTTAACTAAAACTCTTTTTCTTCTTTTTCCATCAAACTCACCATAGAAAACTTCCTCCCATGGTCCTAAATCCAATTTTCCATCGGTTATAGCAATAACAACTTCCCTTCCCATGATGGTTCGTTTCAGATGGGCATCAGCATTGTCTTCATAACCATTGTGTTGATATTGACTATAGGGTTTTTCTGGAGCTAATTTTTCTAACCAATTTTCAAAGTCACTATGTAAACCAGCCTCATTATCATTGATAAAGACACTAGCGGTTATATGCATAGCATTACAAAGGAGCATTCCTTCTTTTATCTGACTTTCTTTAACACAGTCTCTGATTGTTGGGGTTATGCAAATAAAACTTCTCCGTTGTGATGTTTCAAACCATAATTCTTTTCGATAGCTTTTCATAAATCCACCTCAATTTCTTCATTTTCTCTATAATTGTAACCGACCTTGACATAAAATGAAGCATTGATTAGCATTAAAGAGCAGTTGATTTTTTTCCTCTCCTGCCAGATATGATTCATAAATAGCTCGATGATAAAGGTGGTCGTCCGATGAATAGGGCCCAAACCAATTCTATATATGATGTGGAATTTATTTCCGTTTCATTTTCATACCAAGATTTTGAAGTTTTAGAAGATGTTTCTCTTCAAGTTAAAAAGGGAGAATTTCTTGCTGTCATTGGGCCAAATGGAGCAGGAAAAACCACTTTATTGAAACTCATTTTAGGCCTTTTAAAACCAACCTCCGGTAAGGTATTGGTTTTCGGAAAAAATATCAACCATCATCCCAACATCCGAAAACGAATAGGCTATGTCCCGCAAATTAGTAAAATCGACTATTCTTTTCCAATTAACGTTGAAGATTTTGTTTTAACCGGTAGGTATGCAACCATTGGTCCTGGGCGCCTCCCTCATAAACACGATCGCTCGGCAGTAAGTGAAACTTTGGAAAAAATCGGCCTCCAATCACTGAGCACCATACAAATAGGCAAATTATCCGGTGGTCAGCGACAAAGAATACTGATCGCTCGGGCTTTAATAAACAATCCTGATATGTTAATCCTTGATGAACCAACCACTGCTGTTGATCCAAAAAACAGTGAAAGTCTTTATGAATTGCTTCTTACTCTTCACCAACAAGGAATCACCATCCTAACCGTTTCTCACGATATCGGTGTCATTGCTCAGTATGTCGATGCTATCGCCTGCGTCAATCGAAAGGTATTTGTCCATGATCGACCCGAAAATGGGATTACCGACGAAACCCTTACTGAAATGTACGGTCGTGAGGCTGCTTTCTTCCACCACGGAATTGTTCCTCATATAGTGGTTCGCCGATCCTCACCGGTTCATTATTGCTCAGGAGAAACCGCTGAAGACGATGAAAATCATCATAAACCTTAAGAATACCCTGTACCGAGCGCTCGATTCCAAGGAGTGATTTGATCTGGACATTCTCAGCTATACCTTTATGCAACGTGCATTGTTGGCAGGAGTTTTGATCGGTTCCTTATGTGCGGTAATCGGAATTTACGTTGTTTTAAAAGGAATGTCCTTTATGGGAGCTGGTATTTCACATGCCGCCTTTGGAGGTGTAGCCTTAGGTTTTCTTTTGAAAGTAGACCCGGTATTATCCTCGGTCTTCTTTTGTGTTGCTTCTGGTTTAGGGATTGTTTATTTATCTAAAAAAAGTCACATTAAAGAAGATACGACAATTGGAATCTTCTTTGCCAGTACGATGGCGCTGGGAATATTGATTTTCGGTCTCCTGAAAGGTGTTAATGTTGATTTGTTCGGGTATTTATTTGGTAATATTTTAGCGGTTACGCTGAACGACCTTTATCTTGCGCTTCTTGTCGAAGGAGCAGTTTTCTTTTTTGTTCTTTTTTACTACAAGGAACTCTTGCTTCTGGTATTAGATCAAGAAATGGCGGAAGTAAGTGGTATTCCGGTATCAATGGTATATTACTTACTGGTTACTTTGATTTCTCTCACGATTGTGATTTCCATAAAAGTCGTTGGAATCGTTTTAGTTTCGGCTTTACTCATCATCCCTTCAGCTGCGGCTTTGCAAATCACCAATAATTTTAAAAAAGCTTTAGTGACTGCAATTATCTTCGGAATAGCCTCGTCAATAGGAGGACTCATTCTATCTTATTTTTTAGACACACCCTCTGGAGCGACTATAGTTCTTTTTGCAACAGGTATTTTTCTAGTTACCTCTCTTTTATCATCAAAAAAAAGAGATTAATAGCCTCAAATCTTTTTCTTCATTTCCCAGGCTAGAATAACCGCTTCAGCAACTTCTTTCATGCTCTTCTGTTTATTCATACTGTACTTCTGAATCCTTCGATAGGCTTCCTCTTCATTAATATTATATTCGGTCATCAAAAATCCCTTAGCTCTTTCAATCTTTTTACGGGTCTCCAGTTCTTCCTTGACAAATTCACTTTCCATAAGTAAACGATAATTTTCGATAACAACAGCTGCTTGATTAGCAATAGTCGTTAAGGTTTTAATATCATCATCATGAAATTCTCGAGGTTTTGAGGTATAAAGATTAAGGACACCAACTATTTTCCCTCTGACCATTAAAGGAAGGCTTACCAAGGAACAAAGGCCCTCTTTTTCAGCAATTTCTTTGTTCCGATAATAAGGATCGTTGCGAACGTCAGGTATAATCATCGGTTTTTTTTCTAAAGCAACTTTCCCGGCTACACCTTCTCCTAACTTGATCGGAGGCTTTTTATTATACGCTTCACTAACTGATTGGGTCGCTTTAATTTCCAAGACTTTTTTCTTTTCATCCAAAAGCATAAGTGAGCAAATGTTGGATTTCATCACTTGTGCGGTAATATTCACCATAAGCCGGAGTACATCTTCAAATCCTTTATCCGATATAATTAACTCACTGATTTGTGATATGGCATCAAGTTCTTCTTTCATATCCTGCCTCCCTGGATAAAAATGCACTATAATTATATAACAGTGATGATTTGAAAAGCAGATATTTTTCCCATATCTCCTGGTGGGAGCACTCTTTTTTTAATGAGTAGTTTAAAAATAAAGAAAAAAGTATTCTTAATTAAATCCTACCCTAAGGAGAGAATAAATTGGTTTAATATCTATTACCATCCTATCAAAGGAGGCTTACCCATGGAAAAGTTATTCGGTACTTTTGGTATTCGACGAATTGTCAATGAAGTGCTCACTCCTGATTTTGCTTTAAAATTAGCTTACAGTTTTGGAACTTACGTTAATCAAGAAACCGTTGTTGTGGGGAGAGATGCCCGAAAACACAGTGAAATGATCTATGATGCCGTAATCTCCGGCCTCCTTGCTTGTGGTTGTCAAGTAATTGAATTAGGGCTCACCGCTACTCCAACCCTTCAGTGGGCTTGCCGGCAATGGGGTGCTTGGGGAGCAATGATAACTGCCAGCCATAACCCTCCTCAATGGAATGGTATTAAATTCATGGAAAAAACTGGTAAAGGTTTAGATCGGGAAAAAGATGTTGAGGTAGAAAAGATATTTTATTCGGAAAAATATCATTTAGTGCCCTGGAATGATGTTCCGCAAAAAACCATTAAACGTGATATAAACGATGATTATATTCGAGCAATCGAGGCTAAAGTAAATCTCCCCCTTATTCAACAAAGCCGATTTCGAGTTGTAGTCGATTGTGCAAATGGTGCACCATGTTTGATTACCCCTCAGTTATTAAGTGATCTCGGTTGCCGTGTAGTAAGCCTCAATGCCCATCCCGATGGTCGTTTTCCAGGGAGAAACCCTGAGCCTACTCCCGACAATCTGACCGATCTTCTTACTCTTATCACCCATGCCTCCTTTCATATCGGATTTGCTCAGGATGGAGATGGTGATCGTTTAATTGTGATACGTCCCAATGGTGAATTTGTCCCTGGTGACTATAGCGTCAGCTTAGTTGCCAACGAATTGGCCCAACAAAATATCCCCGGACCGATTGTAACCACTGTTGCCACTTCCAGCATGTTAAGCGATATTGCCAAAAAAACTGGGAGAGGTTTTATCGCCACCGCCGTTGGTGACCTGGTGGTAGCCAAAGCTCTTCAGGAAAGCCAAGGGATATTCGGTTGTGAAGAAAATGGAGGTATGATATTTCCCGACTTCGTCTGGGGAAGAGACGGCGCTATAGCAGCAGCTCGCATCCTTCATATTATGGCCACCAAAGAAAAATCGCTCGATGACCTCCTCCAAGAACTTCCCCAGTATTTCCAAATCAAGATGAAAAAAACCGTTAATCCGGAGAAAAAAGAAAAAATTTTAAACGAAATCGACCGGTTGACTGCAAAGGAAAAGAATCGGGTTACCATTGATGGATACAAAGTTACTTATCCTGATGGTTCCTGGCTTTTAATTCGGCCTTCTGGAACGGAACCACTTCTTCGTATCTTTGCCGAATCGCAAGAAAAACAAAGAGCTGAAGCTATTGTTCAAAAATATTTAGATATCATCAATTCAATATAATCTTTTGATTTTTTATGTAGGGGTGCAATTCATTGCGCCCAATTTCAGCTCCATCCTCATCTGATACCGCTTGGCAGCATGAGGATCTAACCTGAAAATCAATGGGCATGATAAATTAAGCCCCTACTTAAGAATAAAAATTGTTGAGGCACAATGTATTGTGCCTATTCTTTAATTAATGTAGCGACCTGCCATAGCATGTCGAATTTGGATTTTCATCCACATCTGGTGCTATTAGGTAGCTTGAAGGTCTACCCTGGAAATATCATCAAATGAATTTTTTAATCGGTCATCCTGAGCCCTCGCTTTATGAGGGCGTGAAGATCTCAACTGCCACCGAAGGTGTTATCCAGAGCGGTGCTTTCAAGCGTGAGGATCTCACCTTTTCGGTTCTTTCTTCATAAATATTTTTAAGGATGAGATTCTCACGTCGCATAATACGCTCCTCAGAATGACGGAGTTGGTGGATGAGATTGCCACATCGCCCAACCAAAAAACGGTTGGACTCTTAAAAATGACGGTTTTAAGAAATGTATTTTAATTCTCATCAGGTGCTGTTCTGCGAGGTAAAATTGGTTTTTTAAAAAGATTAAGGCTTTAATTAATACAGTTCAGGTATTCAAGGATATACGGATTCATTTTTTTCTCATTTCCAATAGTTGTTTCTGGACCGTGACCGGGAAAGACTCTAGTTTCATCGTCAAAAGATTGCATAATCATGGTCAGAGACTCAAGAATTTCCTGAAACGAACCACCGGGAAGATCGGTTCTTCCTATCGATCCAGCAAAAAGTGTATCACCGCAAAATAACCATTTCTGATTTGGGAAGGATAAGCACATGCTTCCAGGTGTGTGGCCTGGGCTATGATAAAAGTAAACCTCTTCATCAAATAATTCAAAAGGTTCTTTTTTCCCTCGAATAAGAATATCTGGCTCTGGTGATCGATAAGGTTGAGAAAAATCTGTCGATAGGTTGAGATTGGGGTGGTTGAGATATGCCATATCAGTTTCATAAATTATAATTTTGACAGAGGAAAAATAATCCTTAAAAAAATCATTTCCCCGAATATGATCGATATGTCCGTGAGTATTGATAATATACCTTAAATTCAATTTACGAGAAGTTAAAAACTCAACTAGTTCTTGGGAAGGGCTTCCAGGGTCAATAAGGAGAGCTTCATTACAATCACAAAGACAGTAACAATTGGTCATTAAATCACCCAATGTATAGACTGCGACTTTCACCTTGTTACTCATGCCTGTCTCCTTTCCTTGCTGTCAAGCAAAATCGTCACCGGACCATCATTACACAATTCAACTTGCATCATCGCTCCGAAGACTCCTTCAGCTATGGTTAGATCCTGATCACGTAGCTTTTGAGCTATTTGATTATAAAAATTTTGGGCTTCTCGTGGCGTTGCCGCCTCATCATAACTTGGGCGAAGTCCTCTTCGACAATTCCCGTAAAGAGTGAATTGGGATATCAGAAGAATCTCACCTTGTATTTCATTCAAACTGATATTCATTTTACCTTGAGCATCATCGAATATTCGAAGCTGAGGGATTTTCCTCACCATAAAATCAATGTCTGACGAGCTATCGTTTTTCCCAACTCCTAAAAATACCACCATTCCTTTCCCGATCTCACCAACTATCTTGCCATCAATTAAAACCCGTGCCTGGTTCACCCTTTGAATAAGCGCTCTCACCGCAAACCAAATATTCCTCCTCTTCGCACAGTTCTGACATTGGAGACCCTTTTTATTTCACGAAACAGGTTATCAAGCTCAACTTTATTTTTTACCGAAATAACTAAATATATCCGGGCATCATTCATCATGGAATGAGCATGAACCGATCGAATACTTACACCATAATTGGCAACAGTATTGGTAATGTCCACCAAGAGTTTTGGACGATCCAGGGCGTCAATAACCAATCCGGCATCGTAAAAACGGCCGTACCTTTCATCCCATTCCGCCTCAACCAATCGTTCTTCATCTTGGGTCAACCTGGTTAAATTATGACAATCCAAGCGATGGACGGTGATACCCTTCCCCAAGGTTACATACCCGATAATTTTATCGCCAGGAATTGGCGTACAACAACGAGCTAACTTCACCGCTAAACCGGTTGCGCCCTGGATGATCACTCCGTCTCCACTAGTTTGAGCGGTTTTTTTAGTTTCTGCTTTTCGTTGGGTTTGAAAACGTTTTCGAATTTCAAAAGGAACAACTTTTCCAATAAATTGACGGATGGTAAGCCGTCCTTCTCCGATTATAACATGGAGATCGTCGATTGTTTTATAAGTATTGGCTTCCATAAATTCGGTAATTTTATCATTCACCAAATTCTGTTCTTCTGAAGTAAGGGCAAATTTCTCCAATTCCCTCTCCATAAATAATTTTCCCCGCTCTCGATTGGCATCTCGATTCTTTTTGCGTAGAAATGCCCGGATTTTATTTCGAGCAGCAGGGGTTTTGGCGATTCTCAACCAATCTAAGCTGGGTCCGGAAGAAGAACGGGAAGAAATAATTTCTACAATATCTCCACTTTTGAGTTCGTAATCCAATGGAACAATTTGCTTATTCACTCTCGCGCCAATGCAATTATTTCCGACTTCAGTGTGGATTAAATAAGCAAAATCGATAGGACTTGATCCTTTCGGGAGTTTTTTTAAATCTCCTTTGGGCGTAAACACATATACTTCATCATCAAAAAGGTCTATTTTAAGACTTTCGACAAATTCATGGGTAGTCCTTAGATCTTGCTGCCATTCCAATATTTGCCTTAACCAGGCCATACGTTCGTTAAAGGCATCAGCTGAATCAGCGGATTTCCCTTCTTTATATCTCCAATGGGCAGCAATACCATACTCAGCCACATGATGCATCTCTCTGGTTCGGATTTGAATTTCCATTGGAACTCCGCCTGGACCGATTACTGTGGTATGAAGAGATTGATACATGTTCGATTTAGGAAGAGCAATATAATCTTTAAATCTCCCTGCTACCGGCACCCAAAGCGAATGCACCAGTCCTAATACTGCATAGCACTCTTCGACGGTATTGGTTATAGCTCGAAGGGCAATCAAATCATGAAGATCTTCAAGACTTACGTTTTGACGATTGATTTTTAAATAAATACTATAAATATTTTTCAGACGGCTTTGGATTTCAACCACCAAATTGGCTTGTTGAATTCTTTGAGAGAGCTTTTCCGTCGCCTCTTGGATTTGTTTTTCTCGGTGATCTCTAATTTTCTCTATCCCTTGTTGGATGCTGCAATAAGATTCCGGGTCAAGAAAATAAAGACTTAAATTTTCCAATTCGGTTTGAATCATACCAATCCCCAGGCGATGAGCGATTGGAGCGAATATTTCCAAAGTTTCTCTGGCTATCAACTCTTTTTTATCTCGATATTGGTATTTCAGGGTCCGCATATTATGAAGGCGATCGGCTAATTTTATTATAATAACCCGTATATCTTCGGCCATAGCTACAAAGAGGCGTCGATAATTTTCAATCTGCTCTTCTTCTTTAGAACTAAAGTGAAAGCCGACGTTCAGCTTGCTAACTCCTTTTACCAGCAGAGTTATTTCTTTTCCAAAAGTTTCTTTAAGTTGAGCTTCGGTGTTTTTAGTGTCTTCTAATACATCATGAAGTAAAGCAGCAGCAATCGTACTATCATCCATGCGAAGGTCAGCGACAATATGGGCTACTGATAATGGATGGATAATATAGGGTTCACCCGACAGCCGACTTTGTCCTGAATGAGCGTCTACCGAGAAATCATAAGCTTTTTTTATCAGTTCTCGATCGCTATAGGGGTTATAGGAATCGATTTTTTCTTGAAGCGATTCAAGGGTTATAGTTTTTGAAAAAATACTATTTACTTCGTAATTGCGAAGCATATTTCCCTCCCTTTTTCTTCAGAAAGAAAGGTATGAGCTTCTTAGATAATTATCATAAAAACAAATATTTGATAAATCCAGACTTACTCTATCACTCTATCACTGGGCGATACCACCAGTGGAGGAGAACTGTTAATCTAAGAGTACAATCTAAGTACGGTTGGACTTCTCGCAATGACGGATTTAGATAAGGATTTTCACTCTCATCCCAATCTTCTCCCATCAAGGGAGAAGGAGAAAATTGTTCAGTCTAATTTAACCAAAGAATAAACTGGGTACTTTGTGATAGCTTTTCTCCCCTGTAAAGACTCTAACTCGATTAAAAATGCAATACCAACGATTTCTCCACCGGCTTCTTCAACCATCTCACATACAGCTTGAACTGTTCCCCCGGTTGCCAATAAATCATCGATAATGACCACTTTTTGATTTTTTTCTATGGCATCTATATGCATTTCCAGGGTAGCATTCCCGTATTCCAAATCATAGGTTTTTGACCTAACCGTTGCAGGAAGCTTTCCCTTTTTTCGAACCGGTACGAATCCACAATTCAAAAGATAGGCAACAACCGAACCTAAAATAAAACCTCGGGCTTCGATTCCAACCACGATATCCACTTCTTTACTATCAAAAAGATGAAACAGTGAATCGACAGCTTGGCGAAAAGCATCTTTATTTTTTAATAAAGTTGTTATATCTTTAAATTGAATTCCTGCTTTTGGGAAATCAGGAATATTACGAATAGTAGAGGCTAAATCCATTTGTTTCATCCCCTTCATTTTTTTATTCGCCAATCCATAATTTTTAAATAGGGTTGATCCCAATATCCTTTACGTATTTCAAATATTAAATCGATCAATGAACTTGAAGCTAAATCGGATACATTCTCACTCCGAATCATAGCATCAATTCGATGTTGTCTCATTTTATTATTTTGCATGAGAACTAATTCCAAACGCTGTCGGTTTTTCCCAGAAAACCATCTTTCATTGACGGTAACATCCGAAGAAACAAACAACGGATTAGGATTTTTTTCTCCGAAGGGTTCCAGCTTTTTTAACCAAAGCATTAACTGTGAATCCACATCGGCCATGGTTACCTGAGCATCGACAACAATACCATTTTTTTCTTTTAACATTCTAATTCGCTCACCGAATAATTCATTGAGTTGCTGTCGGAATATCTCGAGATTGCTTAAAGGAATCTTAAGCCCAGCAGCCATTTCATGACCACCATGCCGGATGAGCAACGATGAGACTTTATCTAAAGCATCAGTAATATTAAATCCTAAAATGCTTCGTGCTGAGCCTACTGCAATGGTTTCATCTTCACTCAACACAATAGCTGGTCGCAGTAGACGTTCGCTTAATCGGGAAGCAATGATTCCTAAAACACCTGTGCTCCAATTTTTTCCAGAAACCACTACAATATCATCTTCCATGGACTCTTGATTCTTTTTATCTTCAAATAAACTGGAAAACACTTTGGTTTCTTCTTTTTGCCGCTTTTGATTAAATTCATTAAGAAGCTTGGCTTGCTGAAGAGCGTTATGATAATTATCACTAATCAAAAGTTCAAAGGCTGCTCTGGGGTCTTCAACTCTTCCTGCAGCATTTAATCGAGGAGCAATAATATAACCAATCTGTTCTGATTGAATATCTTTATTGCTATAACCAACCACTTCTAAAAGCGCCTGCAATCCGCAGCCAGGATTTTGATTAATTTTCTTTAAACCATATTTTACGATTACTCGGTTCTCATCCAATAATGGGACTACGTCTCCAACTGTTCCTACACAAGCCAAAGCAATAAATTCTTCAATTGGAGAAAAAGCCATCCCTCGATAGATGGCGTATTCATGAGCTAAGGCTAATGCAACTCCAGCACCTGATAAAGGGAGGATGATTTTTTGACCATTCCAATCCCAGGTAGAAACCAGGGCATCGGCATCCGGTCTTTCATCAGGATTGGGAACGTGATGATCGGTTATGATAACTCGTATTCCTTTATTTTTTAAAATACCGACTCCCTTGACGTCTTTAATACCAGCGTCCACAGTAATAACTAAATCTGGACTAATATTGAGTATGTTTTCAATGGCCTTTTCCGATAAACCATATCCTTCATGAAAACGACTGGGGATATAGGTATCCACGTAAGGGGTTAATTTTTTCAAAAAAAGAAAGAGAATTGCACAAGCAGTTAATCCATCGGCATCATAATCCCCAAAAATAAGGATTTTCCCATTCCCCTTGATAACTGAATCAATTAATAAAACAGCTTTTCTGAGGTTGGGTAGAGAACGGAGATTATCCAGAGAAGATATATCTGGATCTAAAAAAGCTCGAGCTTCATGAGGGGTAATAATACCCCGATTCATAAGCACTCGCGCGATCGAGATCGGTGAACAGAGACTGCTTGCTAAGTGCTTCAAACAGCCTCTGTTCACTTTTCGAATTTGCCATTTCCTCTGATACAAATAGTTTACCTCCTCAGAGGTTTCTTGACTTCCCACTCATAAAAGAGCATTGCAGCCACAAATATTGAAGAAAAAGTCCCAAAAATTAAACCTATAAGCATGGTGAGAGCAAAAGGTTGCAGCATCTTTCCTCCAAAGAAATAGAGGATTATAACTGCAATAATTGTTGTCGTTCCAGTCATAATGGTTCTAGAAAGAGTTTCATTGAGACTGGTATTGATAAGGGTTTTAGCATCTTCGCGCTTACGGTAGTTTAATCGTTCGCGAATCCTATCCATGACCACGATAGAGTCATTAATCGAATATCCTAAAATTGTAAGCATCGCTGCTAATATAGTAGTGTCAAACTCTATACCTAATAACGCTACTAACCCTAAAGTCATTATACCAGTATTGGCTAAAGCCAAAACTGAGGTTACGGCTGGTCGTAACTCAAAACGTATCCCAACATAAATCAAAATTCCTATAATAGAAAATAGGAGAGCCAAATAGGCAGCACGTCTCAACTCGCCTCCTACTGTTGGTCCTACTTCTTCATTTCGAACAATTTCCAACTCACCAATTTGATTTCTTAAGGTATCGGTGAGTTGATTTCTCTGGTCTAGGGTCAACTGGGGTGTCCGGATGGCAACTTCATTGTCCGAAAATCTTTGGATAGTGCTGGCGGAAAGATCAAATTCGTCTAATACATTTCGAATTTCTTCGGCTGCTACAACTTGAGTAAAATTATACTGAAGAAGCGTTCCGCCCTGAAAATCCACTCCATAATTTATACCACGGACTAACCCAATCACAGTGAGTATGATAAATATAATACAAATTGCATACGGTATTTTTCGATGATCAACAAAATTAAAATTTGGCTTCAAAAATATTTCCATATCGGGTCCCTCCGCATCCTATGATTTAATTGTTGGCTTTGGTGCGAGATGATCAATTAGCACTCGTGTCACCCAGATTCCGGTAAACATACTACAGATGATACCTAAGGTGAGCGTAATACCAAACCCACGCACCGAACCCGATCCAATGAAGAACAACAAGGCTGCAGCAATAATAGTGGTTATGTTTGAGTCAAGAATGGTTCGGAATGCTTTATCGAAACCAGCTTGAATTGCTGCTCTCCAAGTTTTACCAGCACGATATTCTTCTTTAATTCTTTCAAAAATCAGAACATTGGCGTCAACGGCCATAGCAACAGATAGAATAAATCCTGCAATACCTGGTAGAGTAAGAGTGGCTTGCAAGACTGAAAGTAAGGCTAAAGTAAACAGCGCATAGCATATTAAAGCAATGTCAGCAAGAATTCCCAACCACCCGTAATAGAGGAACATAAAGATAAATACAAATATACCGGCGATTATCGCTGCCCTTAATCCACTGGTAATTGAATCTTTTCCAAGGGATGGACCAACCGAACGCTCTTCGGCAACGACCACTTTCACTGGAAGGGCACCAGCTCGTAACAGTATAGCTAAATTCTGAGCTTCATCCAGAGTAAACTGACCAGTAATTTGAGCATCTCCTTGGAGGATAGGCTCCTGAACTACAGGATTAGATATTATGTTTCCATCAAGATAAATGCCGATTGGTTTTCCAACATTGGCGGTAGTAGCTTGGCCAAATAGTTTTGCTCCTTCTTCATTAAAAGAAATGGAGACGGTTGGTCTGCCAAAACGGTCATATTGAACCTGAGCATTTTTAAGTGTCGCACCGGTTAATAAGGTTTTTCCCGACTCGTCTTTAAATTCCAATAAAGCAGTTTGCCCAATAATCTCCACTGCTCTTTGGGGATCGGCAATTCCTGGAAGCTGGACTAAAACCCTTTTTTCACCCTGTCGGAGAATTAACGGCTCAGCTACTCCTAATTGGTCGATACGATTACGGACAATTTCAACCACTCGTTTCACTGAATCTTCATCGAGAGGAGCTTCTGGAGAATCCACACATTCTAAAAGAATATGGGAACCTCCTTTTAAGTCCAATCCTAAACGAATTTTTTTCTCGATAGGAAATATTGCAATTATAGCCAAAACGACTAAAGCGATTGTAATGATTAATCTCCAGGGAAAATCTCTCCAATTCTTAGTCAAAACATCCTGCCCCCTTTACCCAATTTCTTTTCCTCTTTATTTTTTGGTCGAAACCGCTGATTTGACAAAACGGATATTGACTCCCTTGGAAACTTCGAGGGTGATTTCATCATCAGATACCTGAACGACAGTACCATGAATCCCACCAATAGTAACCACATGATCACCCTTCTGTATACTACTGATCAAATCCCTCTGGGCTTTTTGTTTTTGTTGTTGTGGTCGAATGAGCAAAAAGTAAAATATGACAATGATGAAAATGAGCGGGAGCAGTTGCGTAAACATGCTACCGGCTGGCGGGGTTGCCGGCGCTGCACCACCGGTTGCTGCACCACCAGTCGCTGCATAAGCTATTGATGTAAAGAAACTCATATTCATATCACTCCTTTAAAAAAGTTTGTTTTATTAATTTACAATCTGTCCCTGGAACCGAGCGAAGAGATCAGACGATAAATCTCGAAAGGAACCGTTTAAAATGGCCTTACGAATACGATTCAATAACTCTACCATAAAAAAAAGATTGTGTATAGTAGCCAATTCTGCTGCTAAAATTTCCCCGGCTTTAAACAAATGACGCAAATAAGAGCGAGAAAAATTTTTACAAGTATAACATTGACACTCGGTATCAATGGGATTGGAATCTCGAGAATATTCCAGCCGGTCGATATTCATTCTTCCTGACCAGGTTAATAAAGCAGAATTTCTCGCATTCCTGGTAGGAAGAACACAATCGAACATATCGATTCCTCTCCTGACTCCTTCAATGATACTATCGGGTGATCCTACTCCCATAAGGTATCGAGCTTGAGATTTGGGTAAGTAAGGTTCTACTTCATCAATCATTGAATACATAATCGGTTTGGGCTCACCGACACTTAATCCCCCAATGGCATAGCCATCAAAGCCAATTTTTACCGTTTCTTCAGCGCTATACCTTCTTAACTCGGGAAGTGTCCCTCCTTGTACAATCCCAAACAACATTTGCGATTCCGATTGAAAGGCTTCCCGGCATTTTTTGCCCCACACCAAAGTCCGATCGGTTCCAACCTTGACTTGATAGTCACTTGCCGGGTATCCAATACATTGATCAAGAATCATAACCACATCGGCACCAATATCTTGCTGAATTTGCATCGATATTTCAGGAGTAAAATGGTGAAGAGACCCATCTAAATGAGAGCGAAAAAGAGCTCCTTGATCATCAATTTTTACTAAATCAGAAAGACTAAAGATTTGGAAACCACCGCTGTCGGTGAGTATTGAACCATCCCAAGACATAAAACGATGAAGACCGCCCATCTCGCGTATTAAATCTTCTCCTGGCCGAAGATGGAGATGATAAGAATTTCCCAGTAACATTTTCACTCCCACGGCTTTTAAACGATCAGGAGCCATGGCTTTCACAGTTCCCTGAGTCCCAACCGGCATAAAAACTGGGGTTGGGATATCACTATGAGAAGTATGCAGTATTCCAACCCGGGCTTTGGATTGCTCATCTTGATGCACGAGTGTAAAAGATTTCATGAGTATTGATTTCTCCTTTATTCAAAAACAGTAATCGGCTGATGGATTTTATAATATTAAACTTCATAAATTATACTTTTACATAATGAAAGTTGCATCTCCAAAACTAAAAAAACGATAATGCTTTTCAACGGCTCCTCGATAAGCAGCTTTCATAAATTCTGTTCCAGCAAAAGCACATACCAACATAAACAAAGTGGAACGAGGGATATGAAAATTGGTTATCATGGCATTAATCACCTGAAACTGAAATCCTGGATAGATAAAAATATCAGTTTCTCCACTTTGTTCAACTATTCTTCCTCGTTGACGATAAATGGATTCAAGAACTCGAACAACTGTTGTACCAACTGCAATCACTCGACCCTCATTTTTTTTTGTCTCTTGAATCATCTCAGCCGTCTTTTGATCTACCTCGTACCATTCGCTATGCATATGATGTTCTTCGATGGTTGAGGTTTTAACCGGAAAAAAAGTCCCCAGACCCACATGGAGAGTGAGTGAAGCAAATTGAATGCCCAGGTTTTTCAGTTGATCAATTAGCGACTGAGTAAAATGCAGTCCAGCAGTCGGAGCCGCTACCGAGCCTTTCCGTTGTGCGTAAATAGTTTGGTATTCTTCTAACTTTACGTTTGGCGTTTTAATATAAGGTGGTGTCGGTGTGGTTCCATAATTAAAAAATATTTCATCTTCTTTTTCAGGTGGAAAAGAGGGACGAAGAAGCCACCAATCTTTTTCTCTTCCTTCTACTTGCCAAAAAATTTCTGGATGTTCCGGAAGGGAGAGAATGGTTCCTTCTTTAACCCGCCGGGAATGATTGAGCATACAAGCCCAGAGCTCTTGGTGCCGGTGCAGAAAAAGAATTTCAACTTTCCCACCAGTTGGATTCTTTTGAGTATAAAACCGAGCTGGAATCACCCGAGAATCGTTGATGACAATAAGGTCTTTAGGTTTCAAATAATGGCCCAAATCGAAAAACCTGCGGTGTTCAATTTCTTGAGAGAGGCGATTGATGACCATTAATCGGCATTGATCTCGCGGAACGACCGGTCGCTGAGCGATGAGTTCGTCAGGCAGGTGAAAATTAAATTGATCAGTTAAAATCATTTAAAACGAGCCTTTTTTATTTCACAACCAGGAAAATAATGAAACAATATATCCTGGTAGGAATATCCTTTCATAGCCATTCCCCGTGCTCCCCATTGGGAAAGACCAACCCCATGTCCATAACCTTTCCCTTTAAATAAGTAAACAGAATGAGTACGATAAGTAGTTTGGGGATTATCGGGAATTTCAAGAGCTTCCTTTTCTTCAAATTCCTCCACGGGGTTAGAAGGGGAAGGTTGGTTGATTTTTCTTGAATTTGATTTCTGCCTTTCTTGTTCTCGAAGGCTTAAGAAAGTCAAGATATCGTCAAGGTTCCAATCTTTATCTAACATTTCCCGATAGCCCGGATCTTTATCGTCGCTACCTGGGTTACCAGAAATTGGAGTTGAAGGTAACGGAGTCGCTTTGGGTTTTGGTGTCGGTCTGGACGGTAACATGGTTTTATTTATGGGGGTTAGCTCAAAATAAGTACTAGGAAGCCGGTCGTAACCCAAAGCTTCGCGAACTTTGCTCGCTGGAATTCGGTATCTCTTCAGTGTAGTCTGAATTAAAAATTCTCTTACTCGATGACTTCCGGAGTTTGGTTGTACTTGAACATCAACTATCGAACCTTGAATAAACCCAGCTCTTTGTAAAGATCGAGCCAATTCCTCCGAGCTGATTTCCAACTCCCATTGGGCGTGAGGAGAGTCGCTTTCCCAGGGAGATTCAACGCTCACCAAGTAAGGAACACTTCTCCCCCAAACATTTAAAGCCGAATCGGTATATCCCCCGCTCTCGGAATGGAAACAAACTCCTGCTGGTTGATTCTGGTAAGTAAGGATTAAACCTTTTATAGAATCTATCAGTTTATTGGTAATAGGATCTTCAGCATTTACTCCCCCATATACCTGGCAGTGTGATGAAGCACAAAAATCGCAACCTTGATCATGGTGACGACTTAAGTTTTTTACTGCATAGGTTCGGGCCGCAACAATCTGAGCTTTTACGGCTTCTTCAGGCCAATGTGGGTTTATTTCCATCTTAATCGTTCCTCGAATATAATCATCTAAATAAAGATGATTAATGACAATCAAATGTCCCTGGATATTTTTTAAAGTCAAAGACCCTCGATAGGGACGGTTATTCACCAGGATAAAACCCTTTCCCTGGGTCGTTACCCGGAAAGAAGAAGATACTATTTGTCTCTCTTCCCAAAACACTTTGGTCTTACTGGCAATAATAGATAGCTGCTCCTGGGCTGTTATCGAATAAACTTTTTTATCGATTTGAACTTTTAATCCAGCGGTAGAAGAAAGAATAACATCGGATTTACCATTGACAATACAAACTGTCACAATAAAATCATTTTGGGCCGAAATAGCTTCACCAAAAAAGAAAAATAAAAAAAATAAAAACATCAAGGGAATAACTATTTTCTTTTTATCCATCATGCCTTACCGCCTAAATATTGAGAAAATGAGTGTTAATATGATACTGATAACTATACAGGTCACCCAGGGGAAATAAAAGGTAACATTTCCTTTTTTCACAACAATGTCACCTGGAAGTCTTCCTAAACGTTGAAGAATTGGTATTTTTGGCAGAAACACCATAACCAAACCGATTATAATTAATACAACTCCAATAATTATAATGGTTTTTGCCCAAAGAGATATTTCCATAAACGCTTTTTGTCTCCTTCCCATAGACTGAAAATGCAACCACAATATTTTTGTCGATAAAGGTTCAATTCAACCGATCGATCTCGGCTGTTTCGATATAAGGGTTGGAAGTTCCTTTTTAAAAAAACCATATCGTTATTATGAGCTATTTGTTCACCGACCAGAAATATTTTTTCCTGATTCTGATAAGGGCTGACGGTGAGAGTGGTAGCAAAATGCTGGAAAGAGTTCCTTTTCCCCCATTCCGCCACCTTTTTTAATCGTAATCGGTAGCAGCCACTGCAACGATTGATTTCTGAGGAAATTGATTGAAAATAATCTGCCGGTTGGTAAGGAAAGGGAGTTAGTCCTTTCTGACCGGTCATTTCCAAATAACGGTAAAAACTTTCCATTCTCCGACAATATTCATCATAGGGGTGGATATTGGGATTATAAAAAAGAAAGGTGACCTCCCATCCCTCTTTCTCAAGTTCTGCCTGGATTCCTGCTGCACATGGCCCGCAGCAGGTATGGAGAAGAAGCTGCGGTTTACTCATAATAGCTTTTTCCCTTTAATATATTGATGGCCTTGAGGAGTAATCATCCTTCCTCGAGGGGTACGAATCAATAATCCAACCTTAATTAAGAAAGGTTCATAGACCTCTTCGACTGTAGCGGCATCTTCACCTAACATCATTGCTAAGTTGTTAATACCCACCGGTCCTCCATGATAGTGATCCAATAAAATCTTCAATAAATTTCGATCCATGCGGTTAAGACCCATATCATCAATTTCAAGACATTCTAAGGCGTCTCTTACCAACTCTTTATCAATTGCTGATTTTCCGTAGTATTGAGCAAAATCCCTAACTCTCTTTAAAATTCGGTTGGCTATTCGTGGTGTCCCACGAGATCTTCGAGCTACTTCTTCTGAGGCATCTTGATCAATCGGAATATTCATAACTGCTGATGAACGAAGAACAATAGCCGATAAATCACCTTGATTGTAAAAATCGAGTTTTTCAATGATACCAAACCGATTTCGTAAGGGCGCACTTAAAAGGCTGATGCGGGTCGTTGCTCCAATGAGTGTGAATGGAGGTAAACTAATTCTTACGCTCCTTGCACCTGGTCCTTTTCCGATTAAAATATCCAGAGCAAAATCCTCCATGGCACTGTAGAGAATCTCCTCACAAACTCTGGGGAGTCGATGGACTTCATCGATAAATAAAATATCTCGATCTGTTACTGTAGTTAGAATTGAGGCAACATCTCCTGAGCGGGTTAAACTAGGACCGGATAAATAGCGAATCGCGGCATTCATTTCGTTGGCTATAATTGATGCTAAAGTCGTTTTTCCTAAACCTGGAGGTCCATAAAGAATAACGTGGTCTAAAGACTCATCTCGAGCTAATGAAGCTTGAATAAAAACGTTGAGATTCGCCCTTACTTTATCCTGACCGATAAACTCGTTCAGTCTTTTGGGTCGTAATGATATATCATCATCGGTATCCCTTAAAAAAGGGATAAAATCTTTTTGCTTTGGAGCATCGTTCATTTCAAACCACCTATTTTACCCAATGCCTTTTTTAAAAGAATCTCAGTATCGTCAAATAGAGCCTGGTCCTCTTGCCAAAGAATATTTAAAACACCCTCAACTTCACCAGCAGTATATCCCAAACCAGAAAGAGCTGTTTTAACTTCTTTCCAGGTTTTAGTTACCTTCGGCGCATCAGTGGTGACAAAGCCAACTTTATCCAAACGAGGCTTTAATTCTAATAGAAGCCTTTTAACTGTTTTCGAAGAGAGATTAATTCGAGAAGAAAGATAGTCAACGTTTTCAGCGATTATAAGGTCGGTAAATTCTTTCCAGTGAATTCGGGAAAGAATTTTAAAGGCAGTTTTATGGCCAATACCTTTGACTCCACAAATTAGATCGAAGGTTTCTCTTTCTTTAGGATCTTCAAATCCATAGTAAAAAAACTCACCGTCTTCGCGAAAATAAAAACGAATAAACAGTTTTTTTTGTTCTTCAATTTTTCCCGAAGAAATAAAGGGGGTCACTTTAATCCGAAAGCCATACCAGTCGGTTTCAAGTATCCATTCATCATTTTCAATTGCTGCAACCGTTCCTCGAATTGAATCAAACATAGGAATAATTGATTTCAGACTGGAAAGCATGACAAATAGCTACTGCTAAAGCATCAGCGACATCATCGGGAGTCAATTTTACCTCTTGTATATTAAGTATCGTTTTCACCATATAGATTACCTGCTCCTTTTTTGCTCTCCCATATCCGACCACCGATTGCTTGACCTGAAGGGGAGTATATTCAAAAACTGGAATAGATTGCATGGCAGCATTCAACAAGATCACTCCCCGGGCCTCACCAACAGAAATAGCGGTCTTGGAATTTTTATTAAAAAAAATCTCCTCAACCGCTACCTCGGCAGGATGATAATTATTTATTAATTGGCTAATTTCCTGGTAAATTATAAATAATCTTTCCGAGAGTGGAAGCTCTTTTTTGGTAACAATTACACCGTATTTAACAGCTTTAACTACTCCGCTTCCTTTTCTTTTTGCTATAATTCCATATCCGGTTGTTGCTGTACCCGGATCAATTCCTAAGACTATTTTTTCCTGAGATGACATCAGGAGTTACTACTCCAACGACTCTAGTAACTCATCAGAAATCTCAAAATTGGAAAATACTTCTTGTACATCATCCAATTCTTCTAAGCTGTCTATAAGGTTAAGAGTCTGTTGGGCTTGTTTACCTTCCAAATGAACAGTAGTTTTTGGCACCATGGTAATTTCAGCATTGGAATAGACCATCTTATTATCATCAATTAAAGCTTTAATCCGATCAAAATCTCCCGGCGAAGTAACAATATCAATGGTCGTATCGAAGGTTTGTATGTCCTCCGCACCAGCATCTATAGCTAACATAGTTAACTCATCTTCATCTACGATTCCTTTATCAAATGAAATTAAGCCTTTTCTTTCAAAAATCCAAGCAACTGAACCATTTTCCCCTAAATTTCCACCTAACTTACTAAATAAATGTCGTACCTCAGCGGTGGTTCGATTCCGGTTGTCAGTCGTTGCATCAACCATCACCGCCACTCCTCCGGGTCCGTATCCTTCATAGGTTACTTCTTCAATTGATACTCCTTCCAGTTCTCCAGTTCCTTTTTTAATTGCCTTTTCAATATTGTCTGCAGGCATATTAATTTCACGAGCTTTTAATATTGCATCTCTAAGACGATGATTATTATCTGGGTTTCCTCCACCCTGTCTTGCTGCTACAGTTATTAACCGAATCAATTTGCTAAAGGCTTTTCCACGAGCTGCATCGGTTTTCCCTTTTTTATGTTTGATAGATGCCCACTTTGAATGTCCAGACATAGGTTTCCCCCTTCACAAAAAGTCTCAACATATTCTACCATATAAGTTTCTTGTAGTTCTACCCTTTGATTTCAGGAATGAGTCATTATTACTCATTTCATCATCTTTCGAAATTATTTTTTAAATCGTATTGATCTTTTCAGACTCCTTAGATGTCCTTCTGATTGTTTTTCTTTTCAATTCACTAAAACCTCATCCGATCTTTCAACTGTCAACCTGCGCCCTCGCTTTGTGAGGGCGTGAGGATCTATTCTTTTAGGTTTTTTAATATTTTTAAATCTGGGATTCTTTCCTCTTTACTTTTCTCAATTTAATTTTGGACACACCGTCCTATTGGCTTTTTCGCTAATCCTTCGCTCGTACTTTTTTTAATGTCTTTCCTTTCCTATAGAACAAAAATAGGGCTGAAGATCATCTCTCCAGCCCTATTCTCAAGTACTCTCATATTA
>NZ_DAOLQM010000011.1:0-21759 GCF_035418125.1 Atribacter sp.
ATATAAATACATAATTTAATATTGACAGATGAAAATATTTATTCTAATCTGTTTAATAAATCTTAAAGGAATGAGGTAAACTGAATTGGCTCAAAACAAACCACCCCTTATAATTAAAATTAAAAGTAATTATTCTTCGTTTACTCCATCTTTGAAAAAAGTAGCAGATTATCTATTCACCCATTTTGAAGATTTTACCCACATGACAATAAATGAAGTTGCCAAACAAAGTGGAGTCAGTGAATCAACACTTACCCGATTCTCTCAAAAGATAAATATGAAGAACTTCCAGGCCTTAAAAATTCAACTAGCTCACGAGTTAGGGGGAGTTGAAGAAGACAAAGAATTGATCTATGGAGAAATCCGGTTCCAAGATAGTATGGAAGCAATTATTCAAAAAATTTTTTTAGCTCAAGAAGAAGTTTCCAAAAGCACTCTCCAGCAAATCGATAAAAATATCATCGAAAAAACTGCTTTAAAAGCTGTTGAAGCACGCAAAATTTGTATCTTTTGCAGTGGAAAATCTACCATTGCCGGAATGAGTCTTTATGGCCGTCTCAGCCGTTTAAATACCAACTGCAATATCTATACCGATCTCCCTTTAATGATGATAGCAGCCGGACATTCCGGTCCTGAAGATTTAATCATAGTTGTTTCGAACTCTGGAACCAATCCTTCTCTGATAATGGCAACTGAAAAAGCTAAAGAAAACAAAGCTGTCGTCACGACCATTACCAGCTATGAATCTTCTCCATTAGCAAAACTTGCTGATTACTGCATTCTGACCGCCGCTTGTGAAGAATCAGGATTCTTTGGTGAATCTACCGTTTCCCGAATTGCTCAACTCCTCGTGACGGATATTCTTTATGCAACCATTGTTGTAAAATATGGACCTCCCGCTCTTCAACTTTTGCAAAGAAGTGCTGAAGTTCTTCATAAAATGGGTCAGGAAAAGTAATAATAATTTTCATATTATTTTGCTCAGGAATAGTTGGATAGGGGCAAAAATTTACTTGACGCTTTGGTTTCCGACGGTTAACATAGGGAAAGGAAATTTAAACAAAGGAGGAGATTAAAGAGGTTCATTATTGGTTTAAATGGAGTTTCCCTATGTTAACCGTTATTTTGTTTATGAAATGACTCGTATTTATAAACTAATCTTGGACCTGTCGCATCGAAATAACTTGTTTCATTGATTATGAGATATTTTTCATAATTGTTTCTTGCGACAAGGGGGAATTATGAGAGTTATTGCGGTTGCTAATCAAAAAGGTGGGGTTGCCAAAACAACAACATGTATCAATTTAGGTGCTTCGTTGGCTTATCATGCCCGAAGGGTTCTAATAATTGACATGGATCCTCAGGCTCATTCTACTCTTGGTCTTGGTTTTGAACCCAACGAGTTTGAAAAAACAATTTTAAATGTACTCGAACCCAATCGAAGCCCCTTTCATTTGGAGCTGAATGATGTCATTATTCCAACTAAAACCCCAAATCTGTATATTGCTCCTTCAAATATTGATCTGGCTGGTGAAGAATATCGCTTGATCGATAAATTGGGTCGAGAAGATTTTTTAAATTCCGGTATCCAACGCGCAAAACCACAATTTGATTACATTTTAGTCGATTGCCCGCCATCATTGGGAATTTTGACTATTAATTCTTTAAAAGCTTGTCGAGAAGTTATTGTTACTATTCAACCTCATTATTTTGCTCTACGCGGTATCCAGGAATTTGTCGAAACCGTTGACATAATGAGAGAAAGCTTGAAACATGACCCGGAAGTCTACGTCTTAATTACCATAGCCGACATCCGGACCAATTTGTATCGGGAAGTCATGAACGAGATTGAAGAATATTTTGGAGATCGAACTTTTCAAACTATCATTCACAAAAATATTACTATAGCTGAAGCCTCGAGTCATGGTGTACCGGTAATCGAGTATGAACCGGAATCCAGTGGAGCACAGGATTATCTTTCACTTGCGAAAGAGGTGATTGAACTTGAAAAAGAAAAGCCTGAAAAGGGGCTTTTCCGAAAGAATAGACTTCAAACGTGAGCTTATTCGTGATACAACAAAAAATCTTGATGTCGATGAAAGCACAACACCACCAACGACACCAGTAGAAGAAAAAGGTGTTCTCCCTCCTAAAACTGTAAAAAAGGTAGCATCAACAAAGTCAAAAAAAGATGAAGCAGCCGAACGGTTAGCAATAATTAAGGTTATCGGAGTAGGAGGGGGAGGGAACAATGCTGTAAACCAAATGGCTGAATCAGGTTTGGATGGTGTTGATTTAGTAGCCGTTAATACCGACATTCAATCTTTAAAAAAATCTTTGGCAAACGAAAAGCTGCAAATCGGAATTAGTGCCACTCGTGGTTTGGGAACTGGTGGCAATCCTCGTATTGGTGAAGAAGCTGCCCGTCAAGATAAGGAAAAAATCGTTGATCTTATTAATGGTTCCGAATTAGTTTTTATAACTGCCTGTTTAGGAGGAGGCACCGGCACCGGGGCAAGTCCGGTTATAGCCCAGATTGCCAAAGAAGCTGGAGCTTTAACCATCGGTGTCGTCACCAAACCTTTTCAATTTGAAGGGAATAAGAGAAAGATACAAGCTGAAGCTGGTATCGAAGCCCTGCGAAACACCGTAGATGCCCTTATTGTCATACCCAATGACCGCCTTATGCAAGTAGCTAAAAAAGACACATCTTTCCAAGAAGCATTTAAATCAGCAGATTACATACTTTATCAGGCGGTTAAAGGAATAACTGATTTGATATCATCTGCTCAAGATATAAACTTAGATCTGGCTGACCTACGAACCGTTCTAACCGGTGCTGGAACAGTATTAATTGGCATTGGACACGGCCGAGGAAGGGAAAAGGCCAAACATGCAGCTGAAGAAGCGATCTATAGTCCGTTATTAGAAATATCCATTAAAGGTGCCCGATCAATTCTCCTTAACATCACCAGTGGCCCAGATATGACACTTCATGAGGTAACAGATATCACTGATATCGTAAAAAACGCTGCTGGTATAGAGTCGGATATTTTATTTGGGAACAAAGTCGACGAAACCATGACCAATGAGGTCTCGGTAACGGTTATTGCAACTCGTTTTGAAAAAGAGGAAGAAGAAATTCCATCTTTAGAAGTTGAAGAAGATATTGAAAGTAGAATTGTGATTGAAGATGACCTCGATATGCCAGCCTTCCTCCGGGAGTCACAAAGAAGAACCCCAACACCGCCGGAAGAAAAAACTCGTACCGATGAAATATTGTCATTTTTTAGAAAGCAAAGGAGAGAGTAGATATGGCTTTTATTTATAATCGAGAAATGACTCGTGAAGAAATTTTAAAACGAGTTGGAGACATTTCCCAAATTGGGAGTGTTATTCTTTCTGAATTACAAGATGGACCAGAACGAGGAAATCGAACTGCACAGGTTATAACTGGAGGAGGTCTTCACTATACAGTTTTATTAGACAGGGGAATGGATTTAGCTTGGACCTGGTATAAAGGAATAGCAGTTTCCTGGAGATCGGCTACTCAAGCCATTGCCCCCTACTATTTTGAATCTACTGATTTAGGCTGGCTAAGAGGATTCCATGGCGGTCTTATGAATACCTGTGGATTAACCTACTTTGGTTCACCAGCTCACGACCCTGAAACCGGACAAAATTTAGGTTTGCATGGAAGGGCTTCTTATACTCCAGCGAAAAATGTTTTTGCTGATGGAACCTGGCAGGGTGATGACTACCAAATACTGGTCCAAGGTAAAATTCGAGAAGCATCGGTATTCGGAGAAAAATTAGTTCTTTATCGAAAAATCATGAGTCGTCTTGGTGAAAAAACCATTTTTATAGAAGATGAGGTTGTTAATGAAGGATGGTCAGAAAGTCCTTTCATGATTCTTTACCATGTTAATGTTGGATTTCCCTTGCTTGACGAGGGAAGTAAGCTTTATGTTCCAGCTGAAAAAACTATTCCTCGAACCCCGGAAGCAGAAAAAGGACTCTCCGAATGGAACCTTTTCCGCACCCCCCAAAAGAACTTTTTTGAGCAAGTTTTTTTCCATGCCCCAAAAGTTCTTCACGATGGATATAGTGCGGCACTTCTGCATAATGAAAAAATGGCTTTAGGATTTTATGTGAAATTTAAAAAAGATACTTTACCATTTCTTTCCGAGTGGAAAATGATCGGTGAAGGCGAATATGTACTCGGTATTGAACCAGGTAATTGTTTACCCGAGGGACGTCCCAAAGAAAGGGAAGCCGGCCGTTTGGTAACCCTAAAACCTGGGGAATCACGAAAAATGGTTCTTGAAATAGGTATTGTTGACGGTAATAAGGAGATTGAACAGTTTAAAAAGTACATGGGGACATTTTAAATTGTCCAGTATAAATCATCGAATATAAAAAGTAGAAATTTATTACTTTTTTAATATAATTTTTGGTTTCAGGAATAGGGATATTCTCGATAAAGGAATCAGGTTGAGTCTGATTTTCTCCTTTTATCCATTCATCTAGTCTGCCCGGTCCCGCATTATAAGCGACAATGGCCGGGCATATTTTTTGATTAAAATAATCTAGTAAGTATCTAAAATAAGTTGCCCCTAACTCAAGATTAATTTCTGGATTTATGAGAAAAGAATCATTCCAGTCGACAAAATTGACAACCTGGTTCATTCCAGTTTCAATCATCCAAGCAGCTGTAGACGGCATCAGTTGCATCAAGCCAACTGCTCCAACCGGTGATACGATATCGATCTCGAAAGCACTTTCCGCTTTAATAAGCGCAAGAACAAGATAAGGATCAATTGAATTCTGCTCACTTAAATCTTTAATAATTGAAAAATAGTAATCCGGATATATTTTTTTCCATACATTTTTATAATTTTTAAAATCCGGATAGCGGTTTTGAAAGTAAATTGCATTAATTTGGCTTTCTCGATATTCTTGGTTTCGAGCGTAAAATCGGCTGAGTTCAAAATATATTTCTGGGTGATTCGGCATTAATCTTTTCAGGGTCAAGAGTTCAGCTTCAGCATTGGTTTTAAGAGAAAGATCGCTGAGTATGAGATACCGATTCCAATGAATCTTTTGGTTTTGAGTAAATATCTCCATCTTGGTGATAAATTCATGAGGTGGAAAAAGCTCACGAGATGAAGGAAGGGGCTTATTCGTTTTGCCAAGTTCTTGCCAAGCGCGAACGTAGTAATAATCGAGCCCTTCATTCTTAATGATTTCTTCCAGATAACGGATACTTTCTTCTGATTGATCGATTTTATATTTCCAAAAAAGGGCACGACTTTTTTCATCAGGATAGGTTGAAAGCAAATCTAAAGCCGATTGGGCTGAGTTTAAATCTTTTTTTTGATAAAGATACCAGAATTTTTCCCATATTGGTTCACTATCATAGGGGAATGCCGCAACTCTTCGATCTAAAATATTGAGATAATTCTCCTCATCGTCTAATACTCGATAACAAAAAGAAAGATTTTTAAAAGTATTTAAAACATATTCGCTATTGGGAAACTGGTTTAAAAGATTTTCATAGGCAATACTGGCTAAACTATATTCACCCCGTCTCTGGTGGTAAACCCCAGTGTAAAACCAACCATCAGGATGATCCATTAACATATAATTCTGGGTCAAAATTCTTTTCATATCGGTTAAATTTTCCTGACGTAGATATATCCTTAACCATAAAATCCAATATTCAAGGATTTCAGAGGAAAGAAGAGAATTCAAATCAATTTGATCTAAAAATCTTATAGAATCAGAAGTCCACCCCAACTGAAAGAAAAAAGCAGCGACCTCTAATCTAGTTTTCATTGAAAAATCCTCAGGATTTAGTTTATCAACAATGGGATTGATCAAGTCTCGGGCTTGGCGGCTGGTCATTGTTCGGTGTGAATAGTAAATTTTTTTAGTATGGAAAAGAGCCTCTAAAAAGTTACCCTTACCCACAAGGATTTTGCTGATACCTATTAGGGAATTAAGCCGTTCTGACTCATCATAGGCGCAAGAAAGAGATTCTATATAATAATTAATCGCCTGATTGTAATTTTTTTCAGCATTGAATAGTTCAGCAATTTGCCAGGCAGATCGATGGAGCAAAATTGACAGCGTCGATAGTGACTGGAGGTGATGATAAACATCTTCTATTGAGTCGGTTCTTTTTTGGTTTATGAGCGCATCAAGATAGAGCGACCAAAGGTGATCAGAGATACTTACCTGACGATTTTTTTCTTCTTTCAATAAAAATTCGTAAGCTTTCTCCAGTTGCTCCATAGTTAATAAAGATTGTAATTTTAGAAGAGCGGTTTGATTTGCATAGTGTTTGGCTTGATCGGGGTAGTTATTGATTTGATTAATAACCTTTTGGTAATCTTTTTGGCGGTAGTTATTGATCAGCTCGGAAAGAAAGTCATCTTTCCCCCAGACATTTCCAGCTGCTCCTAATAGAAAAATTATGATAACAATCAAAACGATGAAGTCATGGATTTTGTTTCTCATATTTCTTTCTCCTGGTTCATTATATTATATATTAAACTAACTTTTTTCAGTTCCTCATTCATCGTGCGTATAATAAAAAGCAAAAGGCTTAATGAACGAAAAACAGTAATAGATTGCTAAAAGAATGTATCTATCCTGAAAATACCGGAATAATTTTTATAGGTAACTCATATTGAGCAACCAACCAGAATCTCTTTCCGGGCTTTCACCCTCATCCTCACCTTCTCCCATCAAGGGAGAAGGAACTATGAATCGTCATTGCGAGGAACGGAGTGACGTGGCAATCTCTTGAGCTCAATCTTTTTTATTCCTCTCCCTTTGAATAAAGGGAGATGGTTTGGGATTCGATTGGTTTCCAAAAACTCAAATCTCCCTAACCCCCTTTTCTAAATGGTGGAAATTCATTTCTGAATGAGTAATTTTCATCATCATCTGGTTCCACCAAAGTGGCATGAGGGTCTATCCTGAAAACCAACGGGCATGATAAATCAAGCCCCTACCAAAGAATTTAAAAATGTAGGGCACAATGTATTGTGCCCATTCATTAATTAATGTAGCGACATACCATGGTATGTCGAATCTTGGTTTTCTACCTCATCTGGTGCCATAAAAACGGCATAAAGGTCTGTCCTGAATATACCATCAAATGAATTCTTTAATCGGTCATCCTGAGCCCTCGTTTTTCGAGGGCGTGAGGATCTCATCTTTTTTAAAATTTTTTATCTCATTGACTAAAGGGAGAATAAGAGGGAATCGATTTTTTTTCAGTTCTTTCTAACTCGTCTTTGAAAAAATAAGAAATTAAATTAATGCAAAATTGGTTATTATATTCATAGAATATGACATAATGTTATAAGTGTTTATTCAAGCTTTTTTTAAAAAATTGATATGAATTGCAATCATTCCATTCAATATTTGAATTTATAACCCATGACTGAATAAATAAAATTAAAATAAGATATTTTTTACCTTAAGGGATAAGACTATGAGAAATTTGGAAGTTGCTCAAATTCTTCGTGAAATTGGAGTTCTCTTAGAAATAAAAGGAGAAAACCGGTTTCGAGTATTGGCCTATCAAGAAGCTGCCAGAAAAATCGAAAACTGGCCGGAAGCGATTGAATTACTCGCCAAAGAAGGAAAATTACGAGACATATCAGGCATTGGTGAAGGCTTAGCAGCCAAGATCGATGAATATCTTCGCACCGGGAAAATCGAATATTATGAAGAACTTACTAAAGAAACCCCTCGGGAACTCATTCAGCTCACTGAAATCCCTGGGGTTGGCCCAAAAATTGCCCGACAACTCTATTCCGACTTAGGGATTGTAAACATTGAGCAATTAGAACAAGCCATTCAGGAACATCGTCTTCAAAATCTCCCTGGATTTGGTATCAAAAGTGAAGAAAAAATAAGAAAAGGGATCGATATTATCAAGAAGAGTACCGGTAGGATGTTATTAGGTTACGCACTTCCCTTGGCTGAAGAAGTTATTACCTTCCTTCGTGAAAATAATCAAATTGATAACATAAGCACAGCTGGAAGCCTTCGTCGTATGAAAGAAACCATTGGTGATATTGATATTTTGGCATCAACGGCTGATGCAGAACGTATGATGGAAACCTTTACCAAACTACCTATGGTGAAGCAAGTCATTGCCCATGGAACAACTAAATCGAGTATCTTGACCTATGAGGGAGTACAAATTGATCTTCGAGTGGTTGATAATCAATGTTTTGGCGCCGCACTCCAGTATTTTACTGGTTCTAAAGAACATAACGTTAAACTTCGGGAATATGCACAAAAAAAAGGGTATAAGATTAACGAGTATGGAATTTATCGGATAGATGATGAGGAAAAGAAGGGGGGAGAAAAGGAAGAAGAAATTTATCAAATTTTAGGAATGGAGTGGATTCCACCGGAGATGAGAGAAGATCAAGGTGAAATTGAAGCTGCTCTTCAAAAACGCTTACCGGTATTGGTCGACATAAAAGATATTCAAGGAGATCTTCACGTCCATTCAAATTGGAGTGATGGATTGGTTTCCATTGAAGAGATGGCATTAGCTGCTACTAAAAAAGGATATCAATACCTCGCTATTTGTGATCATACCCAGGGATTGGCAGTGGCTTCTGGCTTAACCCCCGAGCAAATACAAGAAAGAAGGAAAGAGATTAACCAATGGAACCAAAATCATAGTGAGATTTTTGTTCTAGAGGGGGTAGAAGCTAATATTTTAGGTGATGGATCAATTGATCTTCCTGATGAAGTGCTTGCTCAACTTCCCATAGTAGTTGCTGGAATTCACACCGGATTAAGTCAAACCACTGAAAAAATAAACCAACGCCTTGAAAAGGCTTTTAAAAATCCCTATGTTCAGATTATTAGTCACCCCACCGGACGATTGATCAATAAACGGGATGCAACTCAAGGTGACCTCGCGCTTCTTTTTAAATACGCTCAACAGACAACAACCGCTCTTGAAATCAATGCCCAACCAGAACGGTTAGATCTTAAAGATATTGATGCCCGACAAGCCAACGAAAAGTACCAGATTAAATTGGTTATTTCTACTGATTCTCACGATCCTTCCTCATTGAATCTTATGCGTCTTGGTGTTGCCCAAGCCCGTCGAGCTTGGTTGACTAATAAGGACATTCTCAATACTTACAATAAAGGCCAACTCCTTGAAATCCTCCAAAAAAAGAGAGAACGCTTTACAATTTAGATCTATTCCTACTCCTCCATAACCTCAGAAACAATGAAAATATTAATCTTTTTCCATTATTGCAAAGGCCTATTCGTTTCATACAACTCAACTATGCCTTTCCAAACGTGGTGGGAGTTGTCGTTTGTGTTCAGTCCGCTTTATCATTTTTTGAATTTTGGCAATATCCTGTTGATTTCCTAACCCATTTTGAATAAATGCATCTAAAACTGCATAACAAATACCCATTTCCTTTTCATCAGTTTGATCTTCCCATAGCCCTGCCGATGGTGCCTTTTCGATTATGGATGCTGGTATTTCTAAAAACTTTGCGAATTGCCAAACTTCCGTTTTAGTCAAATGGGCAAGAGGCATCAGGTCAACCCCCCCATCCCCATATTTGGTATAATATCCAACTGTTAATTCACTTTTGTTGGTTGCTCCACAAACCAGATAATTTTCCTTTTGAGCAAAATAATAAAGGACCGTCATTCGGATGCGAGGAATAATATTAGCTAAGGGAAGAGGAAGAGGTTTTGAGTAGCTTTCACCAAGGAGAGCGAGATAGCTATCATATATAAAATCAAGAGAAAAAATTTGATATGAAATAGCAAATTTTCCGGCTATTAGTTCAGCATCTTGTTGATCCAGGGGAAGGCTGTGACAAGGAAGCATAAGACCTAAGGTATTTTCTGGAAATGCAATTTTAGCCAATGCTCCCGCTACCGAAGAATCAATTCCTCCACTTAATCCAAGAACCACTCCTTTTGCTTTTGCTTTTTGAACCCGCTCCCTTAACCAATCAACTATTCGATCTCGTTCCTGATTCCAATCTTTCATATCATTTCTCCTTCATTGACATTTATTTCTCTGATACTGTATCATTCTTAGACATATATCGAATAAAATTAGCATGTCGCACTATAATTAATTATAAATCAATATACAATTATTTTAACTTTGAACCGACTAGAACAAAATAGTAGTTGAGTTTTTATCCATTAAATTTGGATTATTGTTAAAAAGATGAAGGACAAATACTCAAAGGAGCGACGGATATGGGAAAAACCATTGCAGAAAAGGTTTTTGAACGAAAAACCGGGTTTCCAGTTAAGGCTGGAGATTTAGTTATTGCCCGAATTGATATGGCGATGGGACAAGATGGGACCACACCACTGGCAATCCAGTCTTTTGAAGAAATGGGTGGTAAAAAAGTATTCGACCCATCTCGTATAGTATTTATCATTGACCATAATGCCCCAAGCCAACTAGAAGCGATATCGCAGCTCCATGATAACATGCGGAAGTTTGCTGAAAACTATGGATTGACTATTTATGAAGTTGGATGTGGAGTATGCCATGAAATCATGGTCGCCAAAGGTTTAGTCGTCCCTGGTGATTTAGTGATTGGAGCTGATTCACATACCTGTACCTATGGAGCCATTGGAGCCTTCTCAACTGGAGTAGGGAGTACTGAATTAGCCGCAGCAATGATATCAGGTCAACTTTGGTTCAAGGTTCCTGAAACCATCCTGATTCGAATCAATGGAACTCTCCCACCCGGGGTATATTCAAAAGATGTCATTCTGTATCTTGCCTCTCAAATTGGTGCTGATGGAGCAACTTATCAAGCTATTGAATTTACTGGTCCAATCATTGATCGTCTTTCGGTTGAAGAACGATTAACTATCTCAAACATGGCAGTTGAATTAGGAGCCAAAGCAGGCATTATAGCTCCTGATGAAAAAACCTTAACCTGGGTTAAACAAAGAACAATTAAGTCTTTTGAACCAATTTATCCAGACCCAGATGCTGTTTATTTAAAAGAATTAACCTATGACTGCTCAACGCTTACTCCCCAGGTTGCTCTTCCTCATCGGGTTGATACGGTTACCTCAATCGATTCCTTGGGAGAGGTGATAATCCAAGAAGCTTATTTAGGAACTTGCACCAATGGTCGAAGCGTGGACATTGAGGTTGCTGCTAAGATACTTCAAGATAAAAAAGTCCACCCAAAGGTTCGTCTTATCGTTGCTCCGGCCTCAAAAGAAATTCTTTTGGAAGCAATCGAGAAAGGTTGGATAGAAACCATTGTCAAAGCTGGAGGAGTTCTGGTAACTCCCGGATGTGGACCTTGTGTTGGAACTCATCAAGGAGTCCCAGGCGATGGATGGAATGTTGTTTCCACAGCAAATCGAAATTTTAAAGGACGCATGGGAAACAATAAAGCTTTCATATACTTAGCTTCTCCCGCTACCGTTGCCGCCTCGGCTTTAAAAGGAAAAATAACCGATCCGAGAAAATACTTGAGGTGATTGCCATGATACTCAAAGGAAAAGCCCACATTTTCGGCGATGATATTAACACCGACTATATCATTTCCGGGAAATACAAATTTAAAACTCTGGATATGAACGAACTGGGAAAACACGTCATGGAAGATATCGATCCTCAGTTTTCTCAAAAAGTAGAAATTGGCGATTTTATTGTAGCCGGGAAGAATTTTGGCTGTGGCTCTTCCCGTGAACAGGCTCCCAGAGCTTTGCTTGCCAGTGGTATAAGAGGAGTTATTGCTCCATCAATAGCCCGTATATTCTTTCGTAATGCTATTAATTGTGGTTTAGTGGCACTCGAGTGTGATACCAGTCGCATTCAGAGTGGTGATGAACTGGAAATTAACTTAACAACAGGAAAAATTAATGACTTGACTCAAAACTTTACCATTGAGGCGGCTCCACTTCCTGAAGTAATGATTCAAATCCTAAATGAAGGTGGCTTGGTTTCTTATTTTAAAAAACATGGATCATTTCCTGAACCAGGTAAAAGCCAATCTTAAAGGAGAATATTATGTGGGAAAACTTAAAAAAGAGCGATCCCGAAATATTCCATTGGGTAAAAGAAGAACTTAATCGTCAAAGAAATACCTTGGAAATGATCGCTTCAGAAAATTTTACCAGTTTAGCCGTTCTTGATGCCCAGGGTTCGGTGCTCACTAATAAATACGCTGAAGGATATCCGGCTAAACGCTATTACGGCGGTTGCATTTTTGTCGATGAAGTGGAAAATATCGCTCGCCAAAGAGCTTTGGATATTTTCGGAGCTGATCATGTCAACGTTCAACCTCACTCGGGTTCTCAAGCGAATATGGCTGTTTATATGGCCATTCTCAAACCCGGGGATACTGTACTTGGAATGAATCTTGCTCATGGAGGACATCTCACCCATGGAAGTTTGGTGAATTTTTCTGGGATCCTGTATCGATTCATTTCCTATGGGGTTCATCCTGATACCGAAAGAATTAATTATGACGAACTAGAAAAATTGGCTGTTGAGTATAAGCCTAAATTGATAGTAGCTGGAGCCAGTGCTTATCCTCGCTTTATCGATTTTGAAAGGTTAGGGAAAATCAGCGGACAAATAGGTGCATATCTGATGGTGGATATGGCTCACATAGCAGGTCTGGTGGCAGCCAGTGTTCATCCCAGTCCTATTCCCTACGCTGATTTTGTAACCACAACGACCCATAAAACCCTTCGTGGACCTCGTGGAGGAATGATTTTTTGCCGAAAAGATTTTGCTGGAACTATTGATAAAGCTGTTTTTCCTGGAACTCAAGGAGGCCCTCTCTTGCACGTCATTGCCGGTAAAGCCGTAGCCCTTAAAGAAGCACAAAGTGAGGATTTTAAAGTCTATCAAAGACAAACGGTTAAAAATGCAGCAGCTCTCGCTGTCTCTTTAAAAGAAAAAGGTTTTCGCTTGGTTTCCGATGGAACTGACAATCATCTCATTCTCATTGATGTTCGAAACCAAGGTATTACAGGGAAGGAAGCCGAAAAATATCTGGACCAAGTAGGTATAACAGTAAATAAAAATGCGATTCCCTTTGATCCTGAAAAACCAAATACCACCAGTGGTATTCGGATTGGAACTCCATCCTGTACGACTCGTGGCATGAAAGAAAAAGAAATGTCGGTCATTGCTAAGCTGATTTGTAGGACATTCGAATCAAAAAATGATATACTGGCACTTGAAAAAATTACTCATGATGTAAATCAGCTTTGTCAACAATTTCCACTCTATCCTGATCTAATCATTCCGGAATAGATAATTTAAATTTTGGTTTTAAAAGTAATGGTCAAGGAAATTAATTCCAGGATTCGCCAGTGAGGAGGTTTATACTGATGAGAGAAAAAGTAGAAAAGGCCTTAGAAAAGGTGAGAGGATATCTTCGTATGGAAGGTGGAGATGTTGAATTAGTAGATATTGTTGATGGGGTTGTGAAGGTCCGATTAAAAGGAATGTGCAGTTCTTGTCCGATGTCGATGATGACTCTTAAAGACGGTATCGAGCGAGTGGTAAAAGAAGAAGTTCCCGAGGTTGTATCGGTTATTCAAGCTTAATCAATCAGATTATCTCATAAAAAAAGCGTCTGACATGAAAATCAGACGCTTTTTTTATTTTTAAACTATTCATTCCAAAATTTATTTTTGATTAAATAATGCTAGCCATTCAATACAATTTTCTACTTACTTCGCCAACTTTCCCTGAATAATCCAATAAAAAAGACTTACCAAGACGACTCCACCAATGATATTTCCTAAAGTAACCGGTAAGAGGTTTCGGAAAATATCCCCCCAGTGCAAGAGTTTTTCTGCAGAAAAATATCCTTGGGCGATGATTCCGGCTGGTAAAAAATACATATTGGCTACACTATGTTCATAACCCAGTGCTACAAAGGTTAGAATTGGGGCCGGAATAACTAGCAGCTTGGTCAGATTATTTTCTGAATAAATACAAAGCAAGACAGCAAAGCAAACTAACCAGTTGCATAAAATTCCACGACTCAAGGCGGGAAAAAAAGCAAGACTCACCTTAGCGCTGGCAATAGTATAGGCTCTTTCAGCTATGACCCCTTGTCCGGAAGCGAATAATCCGGAAGTATGGTAAAGACCAACCAAAAGAAGAGCTCCAACAAAATTACCTAAATAAACAATCACCCAGTTTTTTAATGTATTCAACCAAGAAGAAAGTGAATCAAAGCAGGAATAAGAAAGAAGGCAATTTCCTGTAAAGAGATCAGCTTTCCCTAAAACAACAAAAATTAAACCTACCGAGAATACCAAACCACCTAAGATTTGACTTAATCCATAGGCGAGTCCCGATGATGCAGTTACAAGGGTATAAAGTTGAGACGCAAATCCAATATAGGCTCCAGCTAAAATTGAACCAATAAAGAGAGACAAAGCTCGCTTTTGAGTTTTGCCATTACACCAACGAATAAAGGTCGCATGGTCGGTTTCCACATTTCTTCCTCCTTATTTAAAAATAATGATTTCGTTAATTACTTAAATAGATAATATAATAGGTCAATATATTTTTAAAGATAAATTATAGATTTTTATATATCTTTTTGTTAAAATGTCAACAATACCTTACGAGGGAGGGTCATTAATGGCGGAAGTATTAGAACAACTTGCAAAAGAATTATTTGCTGGGAATGCTAAAGGCGTAGCCGAGCTAACCAACAAAGCATTGGCAGAAGGTCTTAAACCTTCTGAAGTATTGAACGGTGGTCTTATCAAAGGAATGAGTGAAGTTGGGGTGAAATTTAAAGCCAACGAAATCTATGTTCCTGAGGTATTAATTGCTGCTCGCGCCATGAAAGCTGGTATGGAAATTTTAAAACCAAAACTAGCCGAAAGCGGAGTAGAGCCGGTAGCAAAAATGATCATCGGAACGGTAAAGGGAGACCTTCATGATATTGGAAAAAATTTAGTTGCTATGATGATGGAAGGAGCTGGCTTTGAAATTATCGATCTCGGTATCGATGTCCCGGCTGAAAAATTTATCCAGGCAATGAAAGACAACAAACCTCAAGTCGTTGGTATGTCAGCCTTATTAACCACCACCATGGTCCAAATCAAAGAAAACATCAAGGCCTTCAATGATGCTGGAGTAAGAAGTAATGTAAAAGTTTTAATTGGAGGAGCTCCAGTTACTCAAAAGTTTACCGATGAAGTCGGCGCTGATGGCTATGCACCGGATGCTGCTTCAGCTGTTGACAAAGTTAAGGAACTTTTAAGTATCTCCTAAAAAAAGGGTGGAATTCCACCCTTTTTTTTAATTATGAATTAATTAATTATCTTATTTAATAAATAATTCAAATGCTTTATTAATTATTTTTAAAAGGGGGATTACAGTTATGATGAGTGATCTTGAAATCGCCCAACGCTCAACTATGAAACCAATTTCAGAAATTGCTAACACAATAAGCTTAAACGATGATGACTATGAACTCTATGGAAAATATAAAGCTAAAATCTCTCTCGATGTTTTAAATAAGTTTCAAAATCAACCCTTAGGAAAATATATTGACGTAACTGCTATTACGCCAACTCCGCTAGGAGAAGGAAAAACGGTTACCACCATTGGGTTAGCCATGGGTTTAAATGCCATCGGGAAAAAGAGCATTGTCTGCATTCGTCAGCCTTCCCTTGGTCCAGTGTTTGGAATCAAAGGGGGAGCTGCCGGTGGTGGATACTCCCAAGTTATTCCTATGGAGGATTTTAATCTCCATTTAACCGGAGATACCCATGCCGTATCTTTGGCTCATAATCTTCTTGCCGCTTTTATTGATAATCATCTTCACCATGGGAATGCCCTGGATCTCAACCCATACACGATCAGCTGGCCACGGGTTGTCGACGTAAGCGATCGATCGCTTCGAAAAATTATCCTTGGCTTGGGTGGAAAAGAAAACGGAGTCCCTCGAGAATCCGGTTTCGATATCTCGGTTGCTTCTGAGGTCATGGCCATTTTAGCTTTGACGACTGATTTATCGGATATTCGAAAGCGATTGGGGCGTATTGTTATCGGTTATAACAAAAAGAAACAGCCGATTACTGCAGAAGATTTAAAATGTGCCGGTTCAATGGCGGTTTTAATGAAAGATGCTATTAAACCCAATCTTCTCCAAACCTTAGAAAATACTCCATGTCTGGTTCACGCTGGTCCCTTCGCCAATATCGCTCATGGTAACAGTTCTATCATAGCCGATCAAATCGCTCTTCGTTTAACCGATTATGTTGTAACCGAGAGTGGTTTCGGTGCTGATTGTGGTATGGAAAAGTTTATGGATATTAAATGCCGGTATAGTGGGCTCAAACCCAATTGCGTCGTTATGGTGTGCTCAATTCGAGCTTTAAAAATGCATAGTGGAAAATATAAAGTGGTACCAGGAAAACCACTCGATCCTGGTTTAGCGCAAGAAGATATTGAATCTGTTACCCAAGGTTCAGAAAATTTAATTAAACAGATCGAAAATGCCCGCTACTTTGGCATACCAGTAGTTGTAGCCATTAACGCCTTTACTTCCGATTCTCCAAAAGAAATTGAAACTGTCAGAAAAATTTCCATAGAAAATGGCGCTTTTGATGCAGTGGTTTCCGAAGTATGGGCCAAGGGCGGAGATGGAGGAAAGGATTTGGCTCAAGCAGTTGCTCGGGCATGCGATAATGGAGGGAATTTCCAATTTCTCTATCCGCTTGATATCCCAATCAAAGATAAAATTCATGCCATTGCAACTAAAATTTATGGTGCCGATGGAGTGGTTTACGAAAACGAAGCCGAGAAAAAAATCAAATTGTTCACTGAAATGGGATGGGATACTTTACCAATTTGTATGGCGAAAACCCATCTTTCTCTTTCTCATGACCCCAAACTGTTAGGCCGTCCGAGAGGCTATAAATTGCCAATCCGTGATATTCGGCCTTCAATTGGTGCTGGTTTCCTGTACCCACTTTGTGGTGAGATGAGAACCATGCCTGGTCTACCTTCCAAACCAGCTGGAAATACAGTCGATTTCGATGAAGATGGGAATGTAGTGGGACTTTTCTAATGAACCAATTTACCTCTTCTGTTCCCATTTATGATTTCGCAATCCTGGGTGCCGGTGTGGCCGGTTTATCTGCTGCTCGAATTCTAAGCCCTTCCTTGAAGGGAGTGGTTATCGATTCGGAAGAGCAAGCAGGTGGGTTGGCTTGGCAATTGGGATGTAAAGCCACCGATAGGTGCTTGTATTGTGGTGTATGTCATGGAATACAATTACGACGAGATTTGGGAAATTTCTCGTCGTACCCTTTTGATTTTATTCTTGGCCAACAATTATCTTCGATGTTTAAAGAAAATGGTAACTATCATCTTCTCTTCAAAAGCGGACGATCGATAATTACTCATTTGATATTAATTGCAACCGGTATTCTACCCTTCGATGCCCGCCAAGTTCCTCAATACGGATATGGTACTTTTCCTCACATCTATACTGGTATTGAAATTGAAAGAAATTTAAATTCGGAAGGGATCAAGACGTTTAATGCCTATCAAAAAATCGCTTTCATTCAGTGCATAGGATCAAGAAATTTTAAAGAAAAAAGAGGATATTGTTCCCGGGTTTGTTGCCGATATGCTCTCCGGATTGCTGAGGATTTAGCTTTTCAATATCCCCATCTCCAGATTGATATGTATTATATGGACCTTCAGCTTCTGGGTGGAAATAAAGAATTACTTGCCGAAATCTCAGAAAAAAGGGTGAGACTCATCCGTCACATGCCCTATCGAGTGGAGTCACCTAACGGAAAACCAATTCTTTTGTTTGAGGATGACCAAAAGGTCAACCGAGTTGAATATGATGCCGTCATTCTATCGGTTGGTATGACCCCCAACCCAGGTACTAAACAGGTTGCTGATATCCTTCGGGTAAATATCGATGATGATGGTTTTATAAAAGACTACGGGGATGGAATCGCCAGTCAGGAAAATATCTATGTATGTGGAGCGGCATCGGGAGCAAAAGATATTGAAACAGCCATTTCCGATGGGAAAAAAGTTGCCCAGCGAATTTTATCGGTTCACCAATATTTGCAACAAGGAATATCGTAAAAAAGGATGTTAAAATATTCGAATATTTGTCGTCTGATGACAAATCAGATAAGGGGGATAATAACTTGAAGACTGTTCTTATCGTCTCTCTTGGCGATACCCGGTCTTGGATGAAGCCTTGGATAGATCAAATTGATACTCATTTCCCAGTTCGAGTTCATTTGCTTAATTCGGCTGAACTTGGGAATAATCTTCCGTTGAATTACGATCGATTCATATTTACTGGAAAAAGTCTTCTCCTACATCGAGAAAATATAGCTCGGATTTGTGCTGCAGCAAACATTGATCCTCTACGAGTATTTTCTTATCCAGAAGAACATCTTCCTCAATCCATGGATGATGAGAAAATGAATCAATGGAATTCTTACCTTCACCAGGTCATACTCACTCACAAAGCTGAACAACCGGTTGAAGCAATAAACCTTCAACTAATTAAGAAAGTTGCCGTCCTAGGGAGGAATCCAATTGACGATAGCATTCTCGAAGAATTTCAAAAAGTTGGTCTTGAAATTTTCCAACCCATCCCACCCTTTACTATCAAGCGTCAGGGAATTCAATATTGTATTGAGTCACAACCAGGAGCAATAATAGTTGGAGGGGTAGTGGTTGTTCCCGAATTTCAACCGGTTTTTTCCTACCCGATTCCCAGCGAAGTGGATGATACTCGCAAGGTCCTTTTCCTCGAAGATTTTAAAAACAAAGTTCTATTGCGGAATTTTCGAAAACAAACCGTGGTTTTTCTGGTTCCTGAAGTTATGGTACCAGCTGAAACCTGGTCAACTCTTTATGACCTCTCCCAACTCTTAGTTCAAAGAGACCAAGCACAAGTATTTATTCTTTGTCGGGAAGTAGTTGTTGCCGGTGATGGTTTGGAAAAAAAATATCTTGAGAGCCGAAAAGCAGGTGTCCTCATTGAAAAAATTGATTTTTCTCATTTGGTACTCCAACCCTCTTTAGATATGCGAGGAAGTTGGATCAGTTTTGTTACCGAGCGGGATAGAATCTCTCAAAAATTTTTAAGTGATTGGATGATCAAGGTACCCGGGAAAAAAGTCATTCCTTATGACCTCACCAAGATATTTTTCGGTGATCGTCTGATTCCATTTTTATCACCATCAAATAATATTAATCTCCCGCTCTATAGTTTGCCTCTCGATGGTTGGTACCACCTACCAGACAATAAATTAACTATTGATACACGCTATGCTATCCAGGAAGTGGTTGGCTATCTCCAGCAGGAGGTAACCGCCGAGAAGAATCGAGCCATAGTCGATGAAGAAAGGTGTGTTCTCTGTTTGACCTGTCTTCGAACCTGTCCCTGGAGTGCTATTGATATCGAAGGGTCGTCAAAAAGAAAAAAAGCCCGAATCAATTGGGAACAATGCCATCTTTGTGGCTTATGCTCAACATCTTGCCCAGCCGGTGCCATAACTCTATACGGTCTTAAAATGGATAAGACTTTCACAACTCAAGCAGAGTAGAGGCAATGGGAGCTGGTGATAATACCGGCAAGATTAAAACTGTTTTGTAATCACTCGTTACTTTTTTTAAATATTTCTGTTTTTGGAGTGATGGAGATTGAAAATATTGGTAATCGCTTGTGATAAAAGTGGCTATCCAGCGATGATAAAATATACCACTGAAAATTCAACCAATCATGAATTTATCAAAATTATTAAAGCGCCCTGCCTTGGAAGTGTAAAAGAAAGTGATATTCTTGAAGCCTTAGAAGGGAAGTGTGATCGGATTCTCTTGGTTGGCTGCCCCATTGATAGCTGCTTTCATCAAAATGGAAGTCGATTTGCTCAAAGGCGAGTAAATAGAATCAATCATCTGTTAGAAGAAGCTGGTATTACCAAAAGAGTAGCTATCAGTTTTGTAACTGCTGAAAAAATCTCTGAAATAAAAAGAACTTTGGATTTGATCTCGAGTACTCCAGTCCAAGAGGAGCATAAACCATGATCATTGGTGAAAGAAAACCAATACCAGAAATCCTTGCTATGCTTGGAGATTCAAAAAAAGTCTTGGTTTTAGGATGCGGAACTTGTGTAACCGTCTGTCTCACCGGTGGTGATAAAGAAGCCAAAGAATTAGCCTCTTTATTGAGAATAAAAGGATATGAAGCCGATAGTTTAACTGTCGAACGACAATGCGAATTGGAGTTTATCCATCCTTTACGGGAAAGTATTCAGTCGGTTGATGCCGTCATTTCTCTGGCCTGCGGCATTGGTGTTCAAGCTCTTTTTGAGCTCGATTCTGAAAAAAGTATCTATCCTGGATTAAATACCACCTTCATGGGAATGCCGGTAAAACAAGGGTATTGGGAAGAACGTTGTTGGGGATGCGGGAATTGCATCATTCATCTTTTCGGTGGAACCTGCCCGATAACCCGCTGTGCTAAAAGTCTCTTAAACGGTCCTTGTGGTGGTTCAAAAGACGGGAAATGTGAAGTGAAACCTGATCGTGATTGCGCTTGGCAGTTGATTTATGATCGCCTAAAGAATCTCAATCGTTTGGATTGGTTGCTGACAATTCAACCTCCAAAAGACTGGTCAACATCCCGCTATGGTGGGCATCGTAAAATGACTCGGGAGGATATGTTGTTATGAGCTGGCTCAAACAGGTGTTGCAAAGTGGTCATTTCGCCGTCACTGCCGAAGTGGGTCCGCCCAAGGGATCCGATCCTCAGGTAATACGAAAAAAATGCGATCTGCTCAAAGGTTTTGTTGATGCAGTCAATATCACCGATAATCAGACGGCTATCGTCCGCATGTCAAGTTTTGCTAGTTGTTTGATTGCCCAGAAGCAGGAAATCGAACCGGTTATGCAAATGGTCACCCGAGACCGAAATCGCATTGCACTGCAAAGCGATTTTCTCGGGGCTTGCGCTTTAGGTATTTCAAATCTTCTCTGCCTTACCGGTGACCATCAGAGTATGGGAAACCACCCCCAATCAAAAAATGTCTACGATATTGATTCAATCCAGCTTCTACAAATCTTTAAAAATATGCGTGATCAGAAGGTATTTCAAAATGGAGAGGAAGTGAAGGGGGAAATTAATGTTTTTTTAGGTGCGGGTGAAAGCCCATACGCTGATCCTCTCGAGTTTCGTGCTCTTCGCTTAGCGAAGAAGATTGCCGCCGGAGCCGAATTTATCCAAACTCAGGCAATTTTCGATGTGGATATTTTCACCCAATGGATGGAAGAAGTGTGCTGCTTAGGACTTCATAAAAAATCATTTATTTTAGCTGGAGTTATTCCGGTCAAATCAGCGAAAGCTTTAAGGTATATGAAAAACGAAGTGCCAGGTGTTGTCATTCCTGACAATTTAATCGAGAGAATGGAAGCAGCCACTGATCAAAAGGCTGAAGGCGTTGAAGTTTGTATCGAAACCATTCAAAAAGTTGCGAAAATAGAAGGAGTATCTGGAGTCCACATTATGGCCATTGCTTGGGAAAGTATAGTTCCGGAAATCGTACAACGGTCTGGCCTATTACCACGACCGGCAAAAGGAGAGATCACTTCATCATGAAGGTTGAAAAAAAATTCGATCCTCAATTAAAATATCAAGTTGCGTCGCGACCCGGTGGAGAGGG
>NZ_DAOLQM010000012.1:0-18611 GCF_035418125.1 Atribacter sp.
AAACTTACACCAAGGGAATAAGCAAGCGGAATGAGAGAAGTAATGCTCAAAAAAAAAATTGCTGGCAAGATAAATACGTTTGATTAATTATATTTACGACCTTCTTATTATTGATTGAGTTGTAAAAATCTTTTCTGGTAAATGTTATCTTTAACAGAAGGATCTGGACATTGAGAAAACGAACTCATTCATATTCACCAAACTGGATAATAAGAATTCGCATTGTTGATTTTTGCTTAAAGACTTAAAAATATAAAAAAATAAACTTTTCTATATATCGGATTGACAAATTAGGTCAATTGTGTATACTTAATGACAACGATGGACATTATTATAAGTAAATATTGTTCAAACAACTCCAAAACAAGACATATCATAACATAATAGCTTTTATATAGAGATGATTTTCATTTTATAATCCACTTATTTCTGCTCCAATAAATGACAGCGTAGGACATAGTCATTTTTTAATAAGAGTATCTACAACTCTATAAAATAAATTTAATTTGTAAAACTTTTTGGAACAAAAAAGATGCTGGAGGGGGGACCTGCAAAATGACTACTTTATACGACGTAGCTCGTGAAGCAAAGGTATCTATTAAAACTGTTTCCAGGGTGCTCAACAATACCGATAAAGTAAAAGAAGATACTGTTAAGCGGGTGAAAGAGGCAATGAGTCGTCTCGATTATCATCCTAACGCCACCGCTCGCAATCTCAAACGCCGCAAAACAGATACCATCGGTTTTGTAGTTCCCTTCGGTTCTCGTTTTGTTTTTGCCGATCCTGGTATGCAGGAACAAATGCGAGGTGCACATGATGTCTTGACCAGAGCGGGATATGACATGATTCTGACTGTTCCGGAAAACGGTGACCGGTTTTTAACTGATGTTGTACGTTTGACCAGAACGGGAAATGTTGACGGCGTTATACTTTACGGCATGGCTAAAGCAGTAGCGATTGTTCGGGAATTCTCTAAAAAAGGATACCGTTTTGTATCTCTCGGGTATAGCTATCCCCATCAAACCCATAATTATGTGGAAATTGATGCTGAAGCAGCTGGTTATCTGGCCACTCGTTACCTTCTCTCTCAAGGACGGCATTTTATTGGACTTACCCAAGAACCAGAGAATTTTTTGTTTCTCAACAAAGTAAGTGTAGAGGTTGGATATCGTCGTGCTTTAAATGAGGAAGGACTCCCTTATCGAAGTGATTTAGTGAGTCGCACCGATTTTACGGTAGAAGGCGGTTATCGAGCAACACTTGAACTTTTGGAACAAAATCAAAAAATTGATGCTTTGATATGCTGCAGCGATCCAACAGCATTTGGAGCATTGAGAGCTCTAAGAGAAAAAGGTATTTGCCCAAAAAAGGATATTTTATTGCTAACCGGAGATCGATTACCGATCATACAGGCTGTTGAACCATGGTTGGGTGGTATTCATAACCCACTCTATGAACAAGGACGAATGGCTGCAGAGATGATTATCCGGATTATTCAGGAGGGTAAAGATCTACCGGGAGTAGTTCTTCGGCCGGATCTGGTGATTACCTAAAAAAAGGAACCAAGGGAGGGATAAAATGTTCTCGGGAAAAAGAGTTAAGCCACTAACGCCATATTTCCTCATTTTACCAGCGGTTTTGGCTATGCTGTTGGTTCACTTTTTCCCAATTATCTGGGGGGTTATGATCAGCTTTCGTGACCTGGACATATTCACTATTTCAAATTGGACCAAGGCTCCCTTTGTGGGTTTAGATAACTTTCGTTGGGCTTTTAGCTTCGATCAACAGGAAGGACAGAATTTTCTCCGTTCCCTTTATAATATTGTTTTATACGGGAGCGTTACTATCAGCCTGGGTTATGTTATCGCCCTGGCGGTTGCGATTTTGCTGAATCAAAAATTCTTCGGTCGAACAACAGTAAGAGGTCTGGTTCTCCTTCCCTATATTATGCCTGATTCGGTTGCCTATTCTGTTTGGCGGTTCATTTTCCAAAGTCGGATTGGCATCGTCAATCAATACCTTATTTCGCTTGGTTTATTAAAAGAACCAGTAGTGTGGTTAGTGGGTCCTCGAGCTATGACTGCTGTGATTATAGCGAGTATTTGGAAGGGTTGGTCCTTAGGGTGTTTATTACTTCTTGCCGCACTGCAAAGCGTCCCCCGTGAAATTAAAGACGCTGCTCTCTCTGACGGAGCGACTCCCTGGCAGGTCTTCCGATATGTCACCTTTCCGTTTTTGAAACCGGTTAGTAAAATTTATATTCTACTCAGTATTATTTGGAACTTTCATGCTTTCAATCAATTTAAAGCTATGCTGGGATCAAGCCCAGGATATTATGCCGAAGTACCTTCTACCCTCATCTTACGCGAAGCTTTTCAAAATTTTCATTTTGGTTTGGGAGCAGCCATGTCAATGGGACTGGTTGTTTTGACGGTAGTGATTGCCGTTGTTTATGCCCGCCTCTTCCAACCCGGCAAGACGATTGAGGAGTAAAAAGCCATGAATTCTGGACGAAAAGTACTTAGGATGATAGGAATTTATGTTGGAGCAATCATTGTAGTAGTGGTTGTTCTTTTTCCTTATTTGTGGATGGTCTCAGGTTCATTCAAAAGCACTTTAGAGATCCAGTCGGCTGACTTTCGTGATCCAGAGTTGGCACCTCGCTGGATTCCTCGTCATTTTACTTGGGAGAATTACATCCGAATCAATCAGACGGTCAGGATGCTTGATTATTTTAGAAACAGCATGATCATTAATGAAGATACGATGCTGGCTTCGATCCTTTTGAGTCTATTTGCTGCTTATAGTTTATCTCGATTTCGCTTCCGATTGAAAGAACCATACGTTGGATCTTTGCTGTTGACCCAAATGTTTCCCGGTATTCTTTTTCTCATTCCTTATTATGTCATGTTTGTCGTTTTCAATCGATTTACCGGTGTTCAACTGCGAAATTCCTATCTAGGAATGATTTTCACATACACTTCCTTTGCTTTACCTTTCAGTATTCTCATGCTTCGCAGCTTTTTAGCCGGTATACCAAGAGAAATTGATGAGCAGGCTCAAATCGATGGTTGTAGCACCCTGGGCATTATCTTTCGGATTATACTTCCATTAGCTAGACCAGGGATTGCTGCTGTAGCGATATATGGTTTCATTATGGCCTGGAATGAGATGCTCTTTGCCTCGGTTCTCACTGGGACTGAGACCAAAACAGTTGCTATCGGTCTCTTAGAATTCATAACCACCCAGGAATCTCGCTGGGCTGGGATGATGGCTGCTTCAGTCATTGTGACCATACCGGTTCTCATTCTATTTACTTTCGTACAAAAACAGATTATTGAAGGTTTAGTGGGAGGAGCAACCAAAGGATAATTTTGGATGTAGGGGGAAAGACAAGTCTCTTTTACTTATAAAGGAGGTGGTTTTTAGAGATTGGAAAAAAAAGCGGATAATCGTTGGAGTTGATAAGGTTTAAATAGTTTATAAGCTTATAATTTAAAGGAGGAAGGAAGATGTTTAAAAATATTTTCTTATGGTCTTTAATGTTGGTCTTTTGTGTGTCGATAGCGGTACAGGCAGCTGAATCCATCAACTTTTGGCTCATGCCCAATGCACCGGACGATATCCATGTCCCTTGGTTGAACGAAGCTGTCGCTGAATTCAAAGAACAAACCGGTATCTCGGTTACCTATGAAATCGTTGGTTGGGGAGATGCCTGGACGCGAATCACCTCTGCTATCGCTACTGGTGAGGGAGTGGATGTTTTCCAAGTTGGAACAACTTGGAATCCTCAATTTGCAGCAACGGGAGGATTAACTGAAATTGACATCAATGAATTTGGTGGAGCCGGTGCTTTTATGAAAGCCAACTATATATCCACTACCTATCAAGAAAAAACCTTTGGTGTCCCTTGGTTTGCTGAAACCCGAGCATTATTTTATAACAAAGATATGTTTCAGCAAGCTGGGATGGAACCACCTCAGACCTATCAGGAACTCTACGAAGCTGGTGATCGCATTAACGAAAAATTTGGGAAAGGCCGGGCAATTTCAATTGCTGGAACCAATGCTTGGGATCTTCTTCATAACTGGGCGATCGTTCTTTGGGCTCATGGAGGAGTGTTGGTTGATGAACAAACCAAGACTGCCCGTTTTAATGAAGCTCCTGGTGTGGAAGCTATGAAATGGTATGTTGGCCTGGTGGCAAATGGTTATGCAGATGAAGCGTGTGCTGAGTACAACCAACCCCAAGCTGATTCAGCTTTCATCAATGGGAACGTAGCAATGTGTTTCATGGGTCCCTGGAATATTGCCAATATTGAAGTAGAAAACCCTGACCTCAACTATGATGTTGTAGAACCTCCTGCTGGACCTGCAGGTCGGGCTTCTTTCTCAGGGGGAAGCAATTTAGTTATTCTCAAAGCCAGTTCCAATCAAGAAGCAGCAAAGAAATGGATCAAATTCCTTTTGGAAAAACAAAAGCTGGTTGATTACACTCAAAATCTTTCTCAAATGTTACCTGCCCTTTTGGAAGCATATGATGATCCCTATTATGAAACAGGAGTCTGGAAAGTTTTTCAAACAACCCTATCCTATGCTACTGCTTATCCACCTTTAGCCAGATGGGGCGATGTTGAAAATGCCGTTCAAGAAGAATTTCGAAATATTCTAACCGCTTATATTGCAAAAACTTATTCTGATGAAAAAGTTCAAGAATATCTTGATACTGCTGCTGATAGGGTAAATCGAGCATTAGCCCGGGATTGATTATCATGACACTTTGTTAACGGAAGGTAAGGTTATCCAGGTAATGAAAAAGGAGGAAGAAATCCTTGCTTTATGGATATTTTGACGATCAAAATAAAGAGTATGTTATCGAACGACCGGACACCCCCCAACCTTGGATTAATTATTTAGGGGAGGAGTCATATTTCGGTATTATTTCTAATACTGCCGGTGGATACAGTTTTTATCGAGATGCTCGCCTCCGCCGGATTCTACGCTACCGCTATAACAACATTCCTCAAGACAAAGGAGGTCGTTATTTATATATCCGTTTTTCTGATGGGGATTTCTTCTCTCCTACCTGGCAACCGGTAAGAAAAAAGTTGGATTTTTACCGTTGTCGGCACGGGTTGGGTTATACTATCATCTCTTCTCTTTATCGAGATATCGAAAGCGAGATAACCTATTTCGTTCCAATTGGAGAAGAACTTGAGATTTGGTCGGTTAAACTCTTTAACCGGGGAAAGGAAACACTGGAACTTGATGTTTTTTCCTTTGTCGAGTTCTGTTTATGGAATGCTCTTGACGATGCTACAAACTTTCAACGCAACCTTAATATAGGAGAAGTTGAGGTTGAAGAAGGAGTAATTTACCATATCACCGAATATCGAGAAAGACGAGACCATTATGCTTTTTTTGGTGCGGTGGGAAATATTGTAGGTTTCGAGACGGATCGGGAGAGTTTTCTTGGTCCTTACGAATCTTTGAGCTCCCCTTATTCAGTAAGGGAAGGAAAAACCTCCAACTCAATTGCCTGTGGTTGGGCGCCTGTTGGAGTTCATCAGATAAAGGTAACCCTTCCCTCTCAACACGAGGAGCGTATTCAATTTCTGTTGGGGTATAAGGAAAACCTAACACAGCATAAATTCACTGCCGAGAGACGGGTGAATAAGGAGGGGATCCCGTCTCTTCTACAACGTTTCACCAATCATAACGAGGTAGACCGGGCTTTGGGGAAGCTCAAATCGTATTGGAAAAATATTCTTGAACGTTTCCAGGTTCAAACACCCAATACCCATTTTAATCGAATGATCAATGTTTGGAACCAATACCAATGCATGATTACCTTCAATCTATCCCGCTCGGCTTCTTATTTTGAATCGGGAATTAGCCGGGGAATAGGGTTTCGAGATAGCAATCAAGACCTGTTGGGATTTGTACATCTTATCCCCGATAGAGCCAGAGAACGTTTGCTGGATTTGTCATCCACTCAATTTCAATCGGGAGGTGCCTATCACCAATACCAACCACTTACCCGACAGGGGAATGATGAAATTGGAGCTGGTTTTAACGATGATCCTCTTTGGTTAATTTTGGCTGCCGCTAGTTATCTCAAAGAAACCGGAGATTTTACAATTTTAAATGAGGTGGTTTCCTTTGCTGATGGTGGGGATCCTGCACCTTTTTATCAACATTTGCTCCGATCTCTGGAATATACTCTTCACAATCTTGGACCTCATGGTTTGCCTTTGATCGGACAAGCCGACTGGAATGATTGTCTTAACTTAAATTTAGTTACCGAAAATGAAGGAAAAACTGCTGAATCAATTCTCATTGGAGAGATGTTTATTGCAGCTGGAGAAGAACTGGCTTGTATTGCTGAGATAATCGGTAAATCAGAAGATTCTATCCGATTTCGAGAAGAAACCAGGAAAATGATTGATAAAATAAACCAATGGGGTTGGGATGGTGAATGGTACTTGAGAGCTTTTGATGATAGAGGGTTGCCTGTGGGCTCAAAGCAAAACCAGGAAGGGAGAATTTTTTTAGAGACTCAACCTTGGGCAATTATGAGTGGTGTTGCTAATCTGGAACGAGGGAAGGTTACTATGGATTCGGTCGAAAAATATCTGGCTACTCCTCACGGAATTATTCTCCAGCAACCGGCTTTCACTCAGTTTTCTTTACATTTAGGAGAATGTACATCCTATCCGCCTGGTTTAAAGGAAAATGCCGGAATTTTTTGCCATCCAAATCCTTGGGCAGTAATAGCTGAGTGTAAATTGAAAAGAGCTGAAAAAGCCTGGAATTATTGGTTAACTATATGTCCTTCTTGGAGAGAGAAAGTTTCTGAAGTACACCGACAGGAACCCTATGTTTATGCCCAGATGATAGCTGGACCTGACCATCCACACTTTGGTGAAGCAAAAAATTCTTGGTTGACCGGAACCGCTTCCTGGGCTTTGATATCAGCTACTCAGTGGATATTAGGGATTCGTCCGGATTATCAAGGTTTAATCGTTGACCCTTGTATTCCTTCTGATTGGAAAGGTTTTCAGGTACAGCGTTGGTTTCGTGGTGTTCAATTTACCATTGTGGTTGAGAGAAAACCGAACGAGAAGTATTTATTAAAAGTAGATGGAAAAACAATTTCGGGTAAAACTATTCCAATTTTTTCTCCAGGGAGCGAACATCTGGTAGAAGTTATTTTAGGAGAAGATTAAAAGACAGATAGAGTGAGGGAGAGAATGCGAGAGGGCGAAAGCAGAAAAGTTCTTTAAATTTTTTAAGAATTTTTCTTTTTTTAAATTTTCCTTATCATTTCAATAAAATTGAAGACTACCTGATTTTAAAAAAGCTCAACCACTACCCTTTCACTCTCCTCTCGAAATTTGACAAATCAAGACACCTCATATAACATAATAACTACCACGGATTCTGAGGAACTCTAAGACCGGAGGGTTAGAAAAAAGAACTTTTAACCGCAAGGAAAAAGGTTCGAAGTTTTTCCGAGAGGAAAAATGGAAGTCTGATCCTGAAACACTGAAGAAGTTTATGAATAATAACCTTCCCAGTGAGATGAAGGCAAAAAGGTTCGTTAGAGTCCGTGGTCTTTTTTTGGCCTTTATTTTCTTCGATTAACCACATTGTAGCACCTTTTAAGGATGAAAACACTAATTAAATCCGTAATTGCGAGGAGCGTCCTTTGCGACGTGGCAATCTCATTCCTAAAAACAGTGAGTCGTGGGCAGTGAATCGTGAACCGAATAAAAAAAATAAAAATTGATGAACTTTGGTAGTGAGAAACTTATAAAAAAAGCATCTCCCCTTAGCCAAATGGAGAATAATTTTGAAAGAGGAGATCCTCACGGCTTCATAAAGCGAAGCCTCAGGATGACGAATTAAAAAGCACCCTCCCCGCCGTAAAACGGCACCCCTCCAAGGAGGGGAATTGTTAAATTTATTCCCCCATTGAGGAGGGTTAGGGGGATGTACCTTTATCTCTTTTGCTTATTCTTTTTTCAACAAATTTGGTATTTTCAGGATAGATATATAATATCTAAAACATCTACCAAAAGATAAGACCATGAGCACCTATCTGCTCTTTTTAAAATTACCGAAGATGATCAATATATCGGTAGGCAAACTCGGTCAATTTTCATTTCCTGCTGGTCAATATCTTTATGTGGGAAGAGCCAAGAAAAATCTCGAAGCCCGCTTAAAAAGACATCAAAGAAAAAATAAAACTCTTCACTGGCACGTTGATTATCTTCTTCAGTATGCAATATTGGAGACAATTATTACTTATGATGTAAATGATGAATGTGGTTTGGCAAGATATTTAACCTGCCAACCGGGAATAACTTTACCCGTCCACAAATTCGGTTCCTCAGACTGTCACTGTGAATCGCATTTGTTTCACTTGGTTGGAAGTCTCTGTTCACTGGGTTTACCTCCAGGTTACGCGGTTTTTCTTAATAGTTAAGTCAATGGTTGTTATGGAAATCTAAATTTCCCTAATTGTTTAAATTGAGCAACTTTAAAAATTTGGTTTCTTTCCGATCGCTTTTAATAAAAAATTAAAATTTGGATTTGCTAAAGGATGTGAACCAAATGAAAAGAATGGTAGTTTTGGTTTATTTGTTTATATCTATTTGGATAATAGCGGGCTATTGTGTTCCAGGAGAAGCATTAGAAAAACCAACACAAGTGAATCAAGAGGATTCCCAGTTGGTTGAAACATCCAGCAGTCGAACCACATCAGCAGCATTACGTCCAGAAGACTTTACCTATTTGGGTGCTTTCCGTCTTCCCGATGATGGCGACAGACCAAACACCTTTGCCTATGGTGGAGAAGCAATGACTTTCAATCCATCTGGTGATCCCAATGGTCCGAGTGATGGCTTCCCAGGATCTTTATTTGTCATGGGCCATAATCGAATACCTTATGGAGAATTACCCGAGGGGAATAAAATTGCTGAAATCACCATCCCGGTGCCAAAAAAGTCTCGGTTGGTTTCTGATCTCAACCAGGCTGAGTTTCTCCAGCCTTTTTCGAATATTGATGCTGGTTATTTTTTCAATTTGGACGAAATACCTCGAGTTGGTATGCAATATCTTGATAATCCAGCGACTGGCCCAATTATCCATATTACCTGGGGCCAGCATTTTCAAGAAGATTCGGCTTTTATGGTCCCCTCTCAGGCTTGGTTTGCCACTGATTTGTCATCACCGAATATGCAAGGTTCCTGGTATATTGGGAATCAATCATTTTACAGTACCAATGATTATCTTTTTGAGATTCCACTTGAGTGGGCTGAACCATATTTGGAAGGATTCCCGCTTGCTACCGGGCGCTTCCGAGATGGGGGATGGTCAGGTATGGGACCTTGCTTATTTGCTTATTGCCCTTGGATTGATGACCATGGAACACCAGCTGAATCTGGTTCACGATTGGAGGAAAAAGTATTGTTGCTTTATGAGAGTTCATTAAACACCCCCAATATCACTCGGTGTTTAAATGATTATCAACATGGTGATGAATGGACAGGTGGGGCTTGGATTACAACTCCATCAGGGAAAAACGCAGTTCTTTTTGCAGGGACCAAATCAAGCGGTGATCTTTATTGGTATGGTTATCTCCATCCTGATGGACCGGAATATGCTTGTGTAGAAAAAGAGTTTATCGGCCAGTTTACTCTTTGCCGAATGGCTGATGGAACTCCCTACCCCGATGAGCGTTCGGCAGTATGTTCCAATCCTACTTCTAATCGAGGATGGTGGAGTTCACGTTTCAATGCCCGTTTTATTCTTTATGATCCAATGGATTTAATAAAGGTTGCTACTGGAGAACTTGAATCTTACCAGCCTCAACCTTATACATTCCTGGATATTGATGATCATCTCTTCCTCAATCCAATGGGAATCGAACTGGAAATGTTAGGGACAGGAGTCCAGCGTCGTTATCGCCTTGGTGATATTACTTACGATCGAGCCAATGGTCTCCTTTATGTTCTCGAGTTGTTTGCCGATGAAGCCAAACCCGTCATCCACGTTTGGCAAATACAATAGAGATATGGTTTCAAATCATTAGATAATGAGTCGAGCTATTTATTTGATAAATAATTAATCGCATTTTGAATTGCAGATCGGACTTTTTTGTACTCATTTTCTTTCCAAGCATAAAGAAGCGGAATAAACTTTTTATTATGAGTCTGCATGATCTTGTCAACTAAAAGCAAAATCATTCCACGATTTCTATCTTTTAATTCTTTTACGAAGCTATAATCTCCGGTTCCTAAAAGCGATTTTAGCTTATGAAGAAGCTCTTCGGCATAGGTTTCTCTTTCAATTTCCCATCCCTTATCTGAATAAACCAGGACTGGAAGCCGCCCATTATAATAAATATTTAAGTAATGGTTTTCAATAACCCAATCAATACGGTATAGTATTTCTTGTAAAGTTAAATCATTGTAAAAACCATAAACTGGGCTATTTTCTAATTGGTGGCTTAAAACAATTTTATCTTTTGATCCTTTAAGTATTTTTGCCAAAAGATTTCTTCCACCAACTGAAATAAGATCGTCAGCTCCTCTGAGGATAGCTTTAATTTCTTCAAATGATAATTCTTTAATACCTCCACTATCTAATTCATATCTTACTTTAGTTTCTCTTCTACCCATCCCATTAATAATCCTCCTATTTGATTAACTTAAATTTTAAATCATCCAATCGTCAATACGCTAATTTTAATTCAACAATTGGATAGCCTTCCTGCCATAATATGACACCAAATAGCAATGAAAATCCAGGGTTAGACAATACTATCATGGTATGTCGCTACATTTATTGAGCGTAATAAACCGCCATTATGTAAAATATATCTTTATTAAAAACTTGATTGAGAATCACACCCATAGATTTACTAGATAAAAATCGAAAGGATAAGGTGATTTTTTAAAATTTTAAAATTTTTATTAACTAAATAATTAGCTCAACTTAAGGAAATAATCACAAACACTCAATTGAAAATCGCTTAACCAGACCTTTTTTAATCTTACTTTTTATTTGACATTATACCAAAGAGTTGATAACATGATTTTTACCACGGATTCTGAGGTACTGAATACCGGAGGATGGAAAAAAAGAATCTTTTATCCTGAAGGAAAGAGATTCGAAGTCTTTCTGAGAAGAAAGATGGCAGTTCTATCCTGAAACGCTAAGGATGAACGAGTGGCCATTAAGCACCTTAGCGGGAAGAAGGTACAAAGTTCGTTAGAATCCGTGGCTTTTTTATTTATTTTAGAAATATATTATAAATAAGGATAGCTTAAAATAAACTAACTGAAGAACTCATTTTTAAGTGATTTTAGCCCCTTTTTTAAGATTTTAACAAAAATTCATTTCTCTAGTTATAGAATTATTTCACAATTTTTATCTTAGTTCGATCCAAAGTTAAAATAACCGCCACCATTGTAATGATACCAGTTATTATCATTTGATAATAAACATCGATACCTATTACATATAAACCATTTCCCACCAAAGTAATAATTAAAGTTCCAAGCAAGGTGTTAAAGATACCCCCTACCCCACCAGTTAGAGCGGTTCCTCCCACTACCACAGTAGCAATTATTTGAAGCTGATACGGGGTTCCGATAGTTGGGTCTCCGCTTAACATTCGAGATACTAATACTATAGAAGCTAAAGCAGCTGAAAGACCGGATAAGGCAAAACAAAAAATCTTATTCCTATCTACATTTATACCACTGAGCAAAGTTGCTCTTTCAGAGTTACCAATAGCTGCAACATATTTTCCAAAAGGAGTTGAATTTTGAATTAAGAAAAAAATTCCAAAAAGAATAAAAGCTAAAATATGGGATCCTTTTATAATTCCAATTTCAAAAGTCAGTGGGCTAAGAAGTGAAAAAGCTTGAGAACGCAAACCAATTGGACGCCCTCCCGATATAATTAAAGCTAAGCTGGCAAATACACCTGAAGCACCAAAGGTTCCTATAAAAGAAGGGATTTTAAGCCTGGTAAAAACTAAGCCATTGATTGTTCCCAAGAGAAAACCTAAGCTAATTGTGATGATATAGGCTAAGAATCCAAAAGAATTGAGAGTTAAAACAAATATGACTGTTAGCAGAGAAAGCATTCCACCTATTGATAAATCTATGCTTCCAACCATAATCACAAAAGTCAAACCTATAGCTGCTATAAAATAAGTGGCTGCATAATCTAAAAGTGTTCCGATATTATAACCAGAAAGAAAAGCTCCTGGATTGGAGATAGCTAAAGCAAAAAAAAGTACAATAACCACACTCAAAGCTAACAATCTTCCTTTATCCACTTTTATCCCCCTTATATTGATATCAATACATAAATTAATTTAAACTACATATTGAATGAGATCTGAAGGAGTAGGTTTAGAAATATTAGCATCCAAGATACCACTAATTTTTCCATCTTTCATAACTATAATCCGGTTAGCTAAACCAATATCTTCTTCAAAACTATCTCCCATAATAATCATTGCCATTCCGTTTTCAGCTAATTCTCTAATCAGGCCATAAATTTCATGTTTCGCCCCAACATCTACTCCACGGGTTGGGTGGGACATGATGAGCACTTTAACATTGGAAAGTAACCACTTTGCAATAACAACCTTTTGCTGATTACCTCCGCTTAAGTTAAAGCACAAAACTAATGGAGAAGGAGCTTTAATTTGAAGTTTTGCCATCATTTCTCTTGTGAGTTTAAATTGTTCTTCTCTTTTAATAAGAAATCCTTTTTTAAGACGATGAATAATAGGTAAGGTAATGTTTTCAAATACAGGAAGATGTAGCACTAAACCCTCGTTTCTTCTATCTTCAGAAATATAACCAATACCTAAAGAAAATGCTTGAGAAGGTAAATTTATACTTTCTGGTTTTCCTTCAATTAGAATTGTCCCAGAGGTAAGTTTGGTTTCACCATATAGAGCCTTACAAAGCTCTTCCTTTCCAGAACCAACAGTTCCACAGATGCTAAGTATTTCTCCTTGAAGCAATTTAAAAGAAATATTATAAAAAGAGCCGGTTTTTGTACAATCCCGGATTTCTAAAACAACTTTATCAGTCGGTTTTCTTTGTTTTGAGACCAAGTAATATTCTTCTTGTAATTCTCGACCAACCATTTTTGAACGTAAAAGTTCTTCAGTGACATCATTTTTTAAAAAACATCCAGCATTTTTGCCGTCCTTAAGGACATAAACCCTATCACATAATTCAACAATTTCCTTTAAACGATGAGAAATATAGATAAAAGATACCTTTCTCTTTAACTCTCTTAATTTAGCGAATAGCCTTTTAATTTCTTCCTCTTCTAAAACGGTTGTGGGTTCATCAAGAATAATAATAGGATTTTCAACCTGAATTTGCCGAGCTAGCCAGATATTTCGGGCAATTTCTATCATTTGACGTTCCATAAAATTAAGCTCATGCAAGTAGGCTTGGAGAGATAGATCAATACCAATTTCTTGCAGAATTTTTTTTGCTTCCTTTAACATTGTTCTTCGGTTTAATAAACCGTTATATGTAAAAATTTTTTCTCGGCCCAAAAAGATGTTTTCATAAACCATCATGTTCGACAAAACAGCTTGTTCTTGAAAAACCATTCCTATTCCCAGCGTTCTTGCTTCTTGGGGATTTTTAACTTGGACTTTTTGGTCTCGAAGAGTAATCTCACCTTGGTCGCATTGATAAACACCAGCTAAAATTTTCATTAATGTACTTTTACCCGCTCCATTTTCTCCAACTAAGCCAACAATTTCATTTGGAAAGATCTCAAAATTTATTCCTTCCAAGGCACGAACTCCCGGAAAAGTCTTTGAAATATTTTCCATTATCAAAACTGGCTTCATAGAAATTAACCTCCCAAAGGTCCGGTTAAAAAAGCCGTGTTATTTCATAATTTTTATTTTTTTACGATCAATTGTTAAAGCAACTGTAGTAATTAATATAACTCCGATAATCCCTTGTTGGACATAGGGACTTACGCTCATTAAAACCATACCATTACGTAAAATTGTTAGTATAAATACTCCGATGAGAGCACGAGGAATATTACCTACTCCTCCAGTTATTGCAATACCTCCTAAAACACATGACCCAATAGAATCAAAGGTGAAGCCTAAAGGGGCTGTAATATCTCCAGAACCTAAACGGGCAGTCAATAAAGCTCCAACTATTCCATAGAGAAAGCCACCAATCAGAAATACTTGGGTTTTAATCTTAGAAGTTGGAATACCAAGGTCTTGGACAATAATTTCATCTCCACCCATGGCTAAAATGTACCTTCCAAAAGTAGTCCTTTCGTTTAAAAACCATATAACAAAGAATAAAAATAGTGCCAAAATAAAGGGAAAAGGTAAAAAACCTAATTTTCCAATGCTTAACTGACGAAAAGTCCAGTCAATAATCACTACCGGATTACCACGAGTAATAAGAACTCCAAAACCTGTGGTTATATATCCAATACCTAAAGTGACCATAAATGAGGGTATTTTGAGACGGGAAAGAATAAAACCACTCAAAAAGCCAAAACTAGCTCCAACGGCTCCACAAATTGCTAATGTAAAAAAACCAAAGTTATTTGAATTAGAAAAATTCTTTACTAATAAGCTGGCAATTACGCCACATAAACCTACTACGCCCTCTACTGAAAGGTCAATGCTCCCCATCATAAGAACAAGAGCCAAAGACAAAGAAGTAATTATAAGTAAAGAGGCTAAATCTAAAATATTAAACAAATTTGATAAGGTAAAGAAATGAGGATTTATAAAACTAAAAAAAATAATTAAAACAATTAATGCTAACAGGGAAGGATTTACTGCAATTTTACTAACCCAGTTTTTTTTATCATTAGAGGACTCAGCTATTTTTACTTCCAAGTTTTTTATCCCTCCTTAATAAATTTAGCCCGGTTTAATCAACCGGGCTAAATTTATTTTATTGAATAACTCTATTCTTTTATACCCCTTACCCATTTTCCCCAATAATCATTCCAATTATATTCTGGAGTTCCTTCCACATAGTTTTCTATATACCAATCAATATTTTCTTGGGTAATTAAAATTGTCTGGGCAATCCATTCTCTTTTATTTTCTGGAAGTTCTTCCATTTTAATTTTGCCTTGTTTTACCGCTAAGGGTATGGATAAACCCATTCCTCCTTGCCAAAAAGCATCAGAAGCCACAGTAGCAATAGCTTCTTTATTTTTAATAGCAGTAATCATTTCAGGGATAGCATCAACGCCTGATACTGGAACTTTACCCACCAATTCACGAGCACGCAAAGCTTCTAAGGCTCCAATTGCCATTGAGTCATTAGCGCACCATATTGCTTTTATATCGGGATCTGCTATCAGAGCATTGGAAACATGATTATAGGCTTTAACTTTTTCCCAATCAGCAGCTTGCCAACCGACTAGTTCTATTTCCGGATATTCGGTTAGAGCTTTTTCGAAACCTTCCCAACGTTCAATTGCAGCGCTATTTCCTAACAATCCTTGAAGAGCGAAAACTTTTCCTGAGCCACCAACAGCATCAAATATTGCTTTGGCTGTATTATATCCCGAGGCACGGTTATCAAAGGTTATATGGCATACCCAATATTTGTAATCGGCAACTGACACATCATCAGGTTTATTCCACCAGGTAATAAAGTAAACACTACTTTTTTCTAATTCATTGGCAATAGCAGGCGCATCAGTTGATTGGTTTGGGTCGATCGAGAAAACCACATTCCCTTGGGAACGAGCTACCAAAGCTTTAATATCATTTAATTGTTTTTCACTAGAACCTTCACAGGTTTGAATAACATTATAATCTTTCCAACCTAAGGAATTAGCAAATGCAGTAGCTCCATCAGCCCAAACCGCATGGTAGGGGTTTGATAGGCTTCTAATGGCTGTACCAAGATAGACGGGTTCTTCTTGTGCAATAGCACAAAAACTTAAAGATAATATCCCAAAAATAATAATTAAACTCAGAAGTTTTTTCATTACTTTTTCCCTCCCAATTTTTCAATAATAAATTATTAAAAAGTTCTCTGTATTAATTTTAATATTGAAGGAATTAGATGCACCTCCTTTATAAATAAATATTGTTTAAATCGTTTAAAATATCAAAATGTACATCGATTTATTATATAGAAAATCAACTAATAATAAATGATACATTTAAATATAATTATATATAAAGTATTATTTAAGTATATAATAACATACAAGAAAATTATTAAAAATTATAAGGATATTTTTAGATTTGGTATTCAAAGTCAATGAGTTTTTACAATCGATAAAAAAAGCGGTAGCTTTCGAATTTAAAAACCAGAAAGGTTTATTAAGGGAAAGAAAAAGGTATTAAAACAAAGACTGGTGCGCCCGAGAGGATTTGAACCTCCAACCTTTGGCTCCGGAGGCCGACGCTCTGTCCAATTGAGCTACGGGCGCATATTTCGTTTATCGTCCAGAAAACAATCGTATGGAAAGGTACTCTGGAAGTCCTGCAGTAATAATTTTATCGGCTGCACGCTGGATATTATACCGAATTCGATTGATTTTGACTATACCTTTTTCGGTATCATAGAGAGCAAAAGAGGCTTGGGGATTTCCGTCACGAGGTTGACCGACGCTTCCCGGATTAATCAAGTAGCGTTTTTGGGGATGAAGTTGAATCTCTCCTCCTTCAGGAAAGGGGGGATTGAAGACCTTGCCTTCGTGGAAGAGAAAAGCTTCAGCAACATGAGTGTGGCCAAAAAAACAAGTTTGAAAATCATGACTATTGAAAATTTCACGAGCACTTTCAACCATATCAATGTATTCTTCTAATGGTTTTCTTAAACTACCATGAACCCAATGTGCATTCACATAGTTGGAGACTACTTGGGGTATTTTTTGAAAAAAACTTTGGCTATAAACGGAGAGTTGATTTTTAGTCCAAAAAAGTGCGTTAGCAGCTAAGGAGTTAAACCAGGTTATAGGAAGGATTCCAACACAAGCAGCGTCATGATTTCCTAAAATGGTATCGGCTCTTTGTTTCATGACCCACTGAACACAATGTTCTGGTTCAGCACCATATCCGACAATATCTCCCAGAACAACCAGGCTATCGACATCATTGAGGTGAAGTGCGACTGCTTCTAAGGCATCATAATTTCCATGAATATCCGCCAAGATGGCGATCTTCATATACCAATCCCTCCCCTCTTTAAAATAACGATACTATTCTATCCCTCTCTTTTATGAGAGGGATAGACCCTCATGCTACTTTCGAAGCACCAGATGAGGATGAAAATACCTGTCTAAATCCGTCATTGCGAGGAACGTCTTATGCGACGTGGTAATCTTCACCATCCACTTTGTCATTCTGAGGAGTCCGGTGTTTTTACCGGACGACATGAGAATCTCATCTTTTTCAGTTTCACGATTCCCCAGTTCCAAAGCCTTTAAAGGATGAGATCCTCACGCTCTCAAAAAGCGAGGGCTCAGGATGACGGATGAAAGGCACACCCCCCCTGTATCCCCCCTCAATGGGGGAATTTATAAGATGGTATTTTCAGGATAGAATAGTTAGTGCTTAATTCGCATGATGCTGGTGATAGCTCCCCGAGCCAATTCATCGAGTTTAAAGTTGATATATTTGATGGTTTCTTCTAAATTCGGGATCAAAACATACTCAAGAGCGTTGACTCGTCGACGGGTCTTTTCGATTTCAACAGCTAATAACTCGATGGTTTTTTCGGCATCGGCTAATCTTATCATAAGCGGTAAAACCCGAAAGAAAGAACTGAAAGCCTCATCCAATTCCGCTGGTGTATTGATCAAACCATAGGCATAGGGATTCCCTTCAAGATGGACTTCGAAATGGGGAACTCTTACCCCAGTAATATGACGGGTACTGACATCAAGAACAACTTTTTGTTGAGTCATAGTGGTGACTAATTCTTTATCTTGTTCGGAAAGCATAAGTGATGCCTTGTTCTGGGCTTCAAAAGCTTTGATGATTTCTTTTTCGACTTCTTGTCGAAGGTTGCGGTTTTCACGAATTATTTTCACAAAATCCTGAACCAAGGCATCGAGTTTGTCCTTGAGAAGTTTATGACCACGCCTGGCCATAGCCAGGCGGTTTTTAAGCTTCATTAACTCCATCCGGTTCGGGTTGACGTTTAGTCTCACTCTCAACCCTCCTGTTGAGTCAGAACTGGAGATTCTGAGGATTCATAGTACTTTTCGATAAAGGCGTCCCGAACTCGCTTCAGTTCTTCTTTGGGAAGCATTCTGAGCAATTCCCAACCAATATTTAAGGTCTCATCGATGCTGCGGTTTTCATATTCTCCCTGTTTAACAAATTTGACTTCAAAATCTTCAGCAAATTTCATATAAATTCTGTCAATATCAGTGAGTGATGCTTCGCCAAGAATGGTAGCCAGTTCAACAGCCTCACGACCTCGAGCATAAGCTGCAAATAACTGATTAGCCAAATCTGAATGGTCTTCACGAGTTTTACCCTTACCAATACCTTTATCTCGTAAGCGAGATAAAGATGGAAGAACGTCGATCGG
>NZ_DAOLQM010000012.1:18711-21249 GCF_035418125.1 Atribacter sp.
CACTTGCATATCCATAGTAAAGGCCAGATATTCAGCAGCGGTCAGGGCCATACGGGGAGTAATGATTCGTTCGACCGCCGGGTCATTGGCTAAGTTGATAAAAAGAACTGATCGTTCGATAGCACCGGTATTACGAAGCTCTGAAATAAAATAATTCGCTTCTTCAAAGGTAATTCCTAAAGCACCAAAGACTACCGCAAAGGTTTCGGTTTCTCCCAACACTTTAGCCTGTCGAGCAATTTGAGCAGCTAAACGGGCATGAGGAAGTCCAGAACCAGAAAATATCGGTAGTTTTTGCCCTCTTACTAAGGTGTTCAGTCCATCAATGGCTGATACTCCAGTTTGGATAAAATCGATGGGATAGTCTCGAGCTACTGGATTCATTGGGTTCCCGTTGATATCTAAGCGGGCATCAGGAAAAATCTCGGGTCCGTTATCGATAGGAAAACCAGAACCATTGAAGATTCGTCCCAAGATGTCAGGAGATACCGGTAATTCCATGACTCGCCCTAAAAATTTCACCCGGGTTTGACCAATACCAATTCCTTCGGTTCCTTCAAAAACTTGAACCAGAGCTTGGTTACTGGTGGTCATGAGCACCTGACCCCGTTTACGAGAGCCGTCTTGAAGCTCAATTTCAACGATTTCCATATAACGAGCATCAGTTACCTGTTCAATGGTTAATAGGGGGCCGCTTACTTCAGATATGGTTAAATACTCTTTATACATTACTTTCAACCTCCCCCCTCATTTTGGCTTTTACTTGATCTTGAATTTCTATAATTAAATTTTCTATTTTCGATAATTCTTCTTCAGGGACAAATTTCATCCGGGCAATTCGTTCTCGAGCCGGTATAGCAAGAATTTCTTTAAGAGAATATCCCTGATCAAGAGCTTTCATACCTTCTTGGTAATAACTCAAAATCACTTTCATCATTAAGTATTGTTTTCGTAAAGTGGTAAAGGTATCGATATCTACGAATGCATTCTGTTGTAAGAAGTCTTCTCGAATAGAGCGGGTAATTTCCAAAACAAAACGCTCTTTAAATGAAAGCGACTCTACGCCAACCAGACGAACAATTTCTTCTAATTCGGCTTCCTGCTGGAGAAGGCGCAAGGCTTCACTGCGTAATTGGGCAAAATCAGGTGCGACATTTTGCTTCCAGTAGGCTTCTAAGTTTTGAACATAAATTGAATAACTTTGCAGCCAGTTGATTGAAGGGAAATGCCGTTTATAAGCCAGTTTATCTTCTAATCCCCAAAACACTTGCACCACTCGAAGGGTGTTTTGAGTGACTGGCTCGGAAAGGTCTCCACCTGGAGGTGAAACTGCTCCAATAACACTGAGCGAACCATAGCGGTCATCAGAACCTTGGCATTTCACTTTTCCAGCTCTTTCATAGAAACTGGCTATTCGGCTTCCTAAATAGGCTGGGAAACCTTCATCTCCAGGCATTTCTTCTAAACGTCCGGAAATTTCTCGCATGGCTTCTGCCCATCGGGAGGTGGAATCAGCCATCAGAGCAACGTTATAACCCATGTCTCGGTAATACTCGGCAATGGTAATACCGGTATAAACTGAAGCTTCACGGGCAGCAACCGGCATGTTCGAAGTGTTGGCGATTAGTACCGTTCTTTTCATCAAAGGTTCACCGGTATAGGGATCGATTAACTCGGGAAACTCCATCAAAACGTCGGTCATTTCGTTTCCCCGTTCTCCGCATCCAATGAATACGATGACATCGGCATTAGCCCATTTGGCCAGCTGATGCTGTACTACGGTTTTACCACTTCCGAAGGGTCCTGGGATGCAAGCAACTCCTCCCTTGGCGATGGGAAAGAAGAGGTCAATAACTCGCTGGCCAGTGATAAGAGGTTCTTCTAAAATGAGCTTACTGGCAAAGGGGCGACCAGTTCGAACCGGCCAACGCTGTAACATGGTAATCGATATTTTCTCTCCTCCATTAGTTTGGATGGTGGCAATTGGCTCGACAACCGTAAAGGATCCGGTTTTTATTTCAACTAAAGTTCCTGAAATTCCTGGAGGAATCATGACCTTATGAACAATGGTGGTGCTTTCCTGAGTTTCTCCAATAATATCACCGGCTTGGACCTGAGTACCGTTGGTAACCAGGGGTTTGAAATCCCACTTTTTATTCCGATCCAAAGCTGATGCTTCTACTCCTCGTGCGATAAAGTTTCCAGAGGATTTTAAGATGATTTCAAGAGGTCGCTGAGTTCCATCAAAAATGTTGGATATTAAACCGGGGCCAAGTTCGACACTCAAAGGTTCATGAGTCGTCTCAACCGGTTCTCCGGGTTGTAGGCCAGCGGTTTCTTCGTAAACCTGAATAGTAACTTCTTGATTGTGGATCCCGATAATTTCACCGACCAATTTCTTGGCTCCAACTTTAACCATATCATACATTTTGGCATCGGAAAGATTTTGAGCAATGACTACCGGGCCATTTACGCTCAGTATAAATCCATTGGTTTCTTTTTGCACGTTCATCATTCCTCTCCCTGAAGCATAATATT
>NZ_DAOLQM010000013.1:0-17852 GCF_035418125.1 Atribacter sp.
CACTCCAGATAAAGGTATCAACACCAAATTTGAACATTGTAAAGCAACCTCCTTTAGCCGCATCAAGGACATTTTTTAATTATTGTACCATTAAATATAAAAGAATTAGGGAATAAATGTAAGCTATTGATACCAAAAATTAAAGGAGCTTCATTACCAAGATTAAATTTTTGTATAATAAATAGAACCATGAATTTACCAGGAAAGTGATCTATCATTAACCAGTGGAAAAATTTCATTGGTAAAAGTTACCTTTTTTATTTATTGGAGGGGATGAAAAATGGGATATTGGGCGGTGGTAGAAAAAAGAGAGAATGGATTTTGGGCTTTTTTCCCTGATATTGTTGAAGTCGAGGTTCGATCAAAAACTATAGAAGAAATAAAAGTTCTTCTCAAAGAATCATTAGCCGAACGCCTACAATTCTTAAACCAAACCGATAAACCTCAGCCAGTTGCACGTTTTAATCCCACTGTTCAAACTACCAATCCTAAAAAAATTTCACCCAATGTTTTTGAGTTTTTATACATCAAAACCGAATAATTTCTCTTAATTTATTTCTTACTTTTTAAACCAACTAATTCAATAAGAGCAGTGGAAGCGGTTTGAGGTCCATTCATTTCTTGACCGGGAATTCCTAATCGGGTTCGAATTTGGCCGATGAAGATATTGGCTTTAAAAAATTCAGAAAAATAACGTTGGGCAATTTTTTCATGGAGATCAAAATATTGTATAGGCCCAAAAATATTTGCGAAATAAGAATTCACAATTCCTACTGAAGTGGTGGTTCCTTTTGACATTGCCTTCCCTTCCTGGAATACTTCCAAAGCTTTTTCAATGTCTGGAAAGCGTTCTATAACTGGATGAAACTCATCAATTTCTTCGTGGTTATTCGCATAGAAAATATAATCGATTGGGAATCCCTTTAAAATACAATCTACAGTTGTTACTGGTAAAATAACTCGGGCGTTGGTTTTTTGAGGACTCATGATGATAGCCCGATCAATTTGCTCAAATGCATAGCCTTTTTCTAAGTCATCAAGTCGAACAAAGGCACCAATCTCGGTCCCATAACAAAGAATTTGATGATTTGTTTCGTCAATCTCAAATGATCCCATATCATCAGCAATAATTTTTAGATCAGCAATATATCCGTTACCCATGATTCGGAGAGCTTCCAGGGTTTCTGATTTACCCGTAGCCGTATCTCCAATAATAGCAATTGTAAAGACCGATTTATCCAAATTGGTGATACGGAAAGCCGCACCATGGAAAGGCAAGATTCCTTTTTTCATCATGACAACATTATGGAGGGTAAGAACCATCTTTTTAAGATAGCCAAAATACCCGTATTGGTCATTTCCAGGAACGAAGCCGATCAGAATCTGATTCGGTTCATCATCAAAAAAGACTGTTTCAGAATTGATATCAGTAGGGAACATTGCAGGATCAACCCCGTATAGGTAAATGGCATCTGGTCCTTCTTTGATTTGGTCGTCATCGGCTAGTTCAAAAAGATTGGCCAAAGAGCAACCCAAACCCATAAAACCTTCTTCAAAATAGATAAAGATAACCAATTTCCCAACTTGAGCCGGGTAACAAAGCCATTTTTTTTCATCGATCATAATATTGGATAACAGGTTTTGAGTAACTTTTTGGAAATGCCCGGTTCGCTTATTCATTGGGGGATCGAGGAGCAAGGGAGGTTGTATCATTAGTTGCCGAATAAAAGGGATCGAAAGGAGTTCCCTGTATTCTTCGGAAGGAGGATTCCAAATTTTTGGGACCGCAATAATTCCGGCTTGGCAGCCGGCGTCAACTTGACGATAAACTCGTGGATGAGTACCAGTGATGTTCTCACATATATCACGATATCCAGCACGAACTAAGTGGGAAAGACGTTCAACTGTCATGTTAAAAGTTCGATATGGCTTTTGGTCATGGGAATAGATTCCCGATTCAGAATGACAAATCATATATCTTTCATAGCGTCGCCAGAAATTATAGAGCTTTTCCACAAATTCATGGAGTAAATTTTTCTTATCTAAAAAGTAACTATAATCAGGAAGTATTTTAACCACCTCTTCGAGAGATGATGTAGTTAAAATACGCAGTAGGGATAGTATTTTTGAACGATAGGAAAGCTCAGCTTCTGGAGGAAACAAAGAATCACTCAACAAGGAATTGTGCTTTTTTAGATGGTCCATGAAGGCGTGAACTATTCTTTCGAAAATCGGGCTATTAGTTAATTCTTGGATGTTTCCACAAATTTCTCCTTCAGTATGGATGATCACTTCTTTCTTCCTAAGGGTGAAGCTTTTCATTTTACTGCTCCTTTTTTTAAAATAAAAAAGGACTGGAGTTATAGCTTAACCCCAGCCCTTTCCAAATCGTCATTAATACTCTTTGGCTTCCGGCTGTTTCATTCTTTATGTGAAACACCAATACTCTTAATGTTCCACCGATTTAAGTGGTTATTTTACTCATTCTGATAATGACTGTCAATGTTTATGAAAAAAAAGGAAAATAACGAGGAGGTGCAAAAATTAATATTTTTAATTTTCTTGAAAAAGGGAAAAGTTGAATTGGTAAAAAATTAGACTCAGGTTGTGGGGATTTACAGGAGGAGATATATATTCACCAAGTTAATTTTAAAACAGATCATTCAGTGGTTCATTTAAAGTAAAGATTATCAACCGCTCACCAGTACGGGTGCTAATATCGGTATGTAAGCTCACTACTTTTCGATTCAGGATATTTTCAATAATAGCTTCCAAAAGTGGTCTCCCTTTTTCTAAAAGCTCAATGCGGACCCGTTTTATTAAATCGCGGTTGTCCTTACTCCCGCCCGAAGCTAATTGTGTTTCAGCTTTGGTGAGCACACCTTTCAAACGTATAAAAACGATATCATCAAAAAGATAGGTCTTTATATCAACCGGACCTCTTCCCATGTATTCTTTTTCAAACTGGACAAGAGTCGAGCTTATTTGAATTTCCAAATCGCTTCTATTTTTTTTCATCCTGAATTCCATCTTAAAGGTATATTAGGAAATAAGACTAATGATAATTCAAACGAATGTAAAATTATCCAATAACTTCTTAATTTTTAGAAATTGAACTGAATGGCCGGCAACAAATAAGTTAATTGAAAGAAAAGACTTATTTTAAAATAAATCAAACCGAGGATTTTACTTTAAAAAAAATGGTGCGCGATGCTGGGTTCGAACCAGCGACTTCCACCGTGTGAGGATGGCACTCTACCGCTGAGTTAATCGCGCATCTGGTGCCGAAGGGGGGATTTGAACCCCCACGAGCGTTAAACTCACTGGAACCTGAATCCAGCGCGTCTGCCAAGTTCCGCCACTTCGGCGAAGGGCAAAATATAAAATAGCGTATTTCATAAGCCTTGTCAAGAACTGAAAAAGATGATAAAAATTTGAGAAACAATCCAATTTATTTTATTTGAAAGTAAAAGTCAAAATGAAATTGATAAAAATAAGAAGAGAATATAGAATAGTAAAAAGAATATTTTTTTGATTTTACTTTGAAAACGATTTCAAAAACTTAAAGGAGTATTTATAGTGGAGAAAGAATATGGATAAGACAATCAATAATGGCGACAGTATTTTACAGTTTGAAAATGTAACTAAACGCTTTCCAGGTGTATTGGCTCTTGACAGTGTTAGTTTCGATGTATTAAAGGGAGAAGTTCATGCTTTAGTTGGAGAAAATGGGGCGGGGAAGTCAACTTTAATAAAAATTGTTACCGGTGTTTACCAAAAAACATCCGGAAGTATTCTTTTTCAGGGGAAACTAATTGATTACCAAAATCCTCATGAAGCACTTCGAAATGGAATTGCAGCTATTTATCAAGAATTGAATTTAATACCTGCCTTGACGGTCGCTGAGAACATCTTTATGGGTCACCACATTCGCAACGAGCGAGGATTTATTGATTGGAAAAAGATGAGAGAAGAAGCCCAAAAGCTCATTGATTTTCTTGAAGTGGATGTTGAGATTGATGCTAAAGTTGGAACTTTAGGTGTGGCAAAAAAACAGGTGGTTGAGATTGCAAAAGCACTTTCTCTCAACGCTCAAATATTAATAATGGATGAGCCAACGGCAGCATTGGCTAAAAAAGAAATTGAAACACTATTTCGCATTATCAAGTTCCTGAAATCGAAGGGAGTAACCATAATTTATATTTCCCACCATCTCGACGAAATATTTGCTATCTCCGATCGAGTGACAGTTTTAAGAGATGGAAAGCATGTTGCAACCAATAATACTGCTACGTTAACGATTGATGATTTGATAAAAATGATGGTGGGCCGGAAGTTAGTTGAACAATTCCCCCATATGGATCATCAGGCTAAGGATGAGGTTTTACGAGTAGAGAATTTAAAACGAAAAGGAGTGTTGCACAATATTAATTTTTCCCTCAAAAAAGGACAAATCGTAGGAATTGCTGGAATGGTTGGTTCGGGCCGGACTGAACTCTTGCGTGCCATATATGGCTTAGATCCTTTAGATGGTGGAAAGATTTTTGTGAAAGGAGATGAAGTTAACATTCAGTCTCCCTATGATGCCATTAATTTGGGTATTGCACTTCTTCCTGAAGAAAGAAAAACCCAAGGTTTGGTATTGTTATTATCGGTCACGGATAACATTGGATTGCCTTCTTTAACCAAGATATCCAATCGCGGTTTTATTGATGATACGAAGCTCAATCATATCACTTCTGAAATGGTACAAATGATGAATATTAAAACTCCTTCCTTTCATCAAAAAACCATGTTTCTTTCCGGGGGGAATCAACAAAAAGTGGTATTGGGTAAATGGTTTGCTCGGGAATGCGATATTTACCTATTTGATGAACCAACCCGGGGTATTGATGTTGGAGCTAAGATTGAAATTTATCACTTAATGAACAAACTTATTGAACGAGGGGCTGCAATCTTGATGGTTTCTTCAGAATTACCAGAAATTTTAGGGATGAGCGATCAGGTATTGGTTATGAAAGAAGGGAAGGTCACTGGGACTTTAACCCGCCAAAATGCGAACCAAGAAGAAGTTTTAAAACTGGCAATAGGAGGGGGGCATTTAAATGGACGCTCTGACTGAAGATAAAAATCAGGGATTAGTTGAACGTTTTTTTATTTTTTGGGATAAGATTGGGATCCTCTTAGTGTTTATTGTGGTCTGTGTAATTTTTGGAATTCTTAATCCAGTGTTTTTTAATCCCCTCAATATCATCAATGTTATTCGACAGGTTTCAATCATCGGTGTTATGGCAGTTGGCATGACATTAGTTATTTTATTGGGCCTCATTGATCTATCGGTGGGTTCTATTGTTGCTTTTGCCGGGATTATTGCTGCCGGCTTTCAAGTAAAATGGGGCGGAAGTTTATTTCTTAGCTTAGTTATTCCTTTACTTGTAGGAGCTGGTATTGGGTATTTTAATGGATATGTTTCCACTAAAGGTGGAATACATCCCTTTATTGTTACTTTGGGGTCAATGAGTATTTTCCGTGGGGCAACACTACTCATCGCTCAGGGGAAACCAATTTCTGGGATGAGTCCCGCTTTCCGTTTTATTGGAGCTGGGATGATTGGTCCTATTCCTTTCCCGGTCATTCTTTTTTTAGGATGTGTTATCATTTTTGGCATTATGCTTAAGAGAACGGTTTTCGGCCGTTATATTTACGCAATCGGAGGGAATCAAGAGGCAGCTTTGCTTTCGGGTATTATGGTTGATCGAGTAAAAATTCTCACCTATACCATTCTTGGCACCCTCTCAGGGTTAAGTGCGCTTATCCTCACGTCGAGGCTCAATTCTGGAGAACTGGTAGCAGGGCAGGGTTATGAATTAGATGTTATTGCCTCAGTGGTTATCGGTGGAACGAGTATGATGGGTGGCGAAGGGGGAGTTTATGGTACCCTAATTGGAGCATTGCTCATTGGAGTTATTTCTAACGGTTTAAACTTATTAGGAGTCCAACCCTATTGGCAGATGATGGTCAAGGGAACAATTATTATTCTTGCGGTCCTTATGGATAGAATGAAGCGCCGTTTCCGGACTGTTTAATCAATAAACTTTCAAAACCGATGCACTTTTTTAACAACTATGAAAGGAGATAAATTTTCGGTACCAGTTTAGTAATTAAGTGGGGGTGATAAAAAAAGAAAAGTTAGGTTTTTTATTTTTTAAAAAAACTAAGAGGAGGATAAAAATGAAAAAAATTGGATTATTGTTCATTGTAGCAATCTTGGCTTTTAGTTGTTTGTTTGGAACTTTAGCTTTTGCTCAAGAATATACCATCGGGCTTTCATTCCCATCTCTTTCCTTTGCCTGGTTTGCTTTTCTCGAGCAAGCAGTGAAAGATAAGGCCAGCCAATTGGGAGTGAATGTTGTATCATTGGAAGCCAACGATGAGGTTTCAAAACAAATATCAATCATTGAAGATATGGTTATTAAAAAAGTGAATGGAGTATTATTGGTTCCAATCGAAGTCGAAGCAGTTGTTCCTGGTGTTGAAGCACTCAATAAAGCTAATATTCCCGTGGTGACCGTGGATCGCAGATTGAAAGAGGGAGTTCCTGTACAGGTTCTTGCCCATGTGGGCGCAGACAACTATACTGGTGGAAAGAAAGCCGCCGAATTTATTGTTGCCGAATTGAATAAAAAATTTGGCGAATCCAAAGGAACCGTGATTGAGCTTTATGGTACTCCAGGTGCTGGTCCGGCAATTGATCGTAGTTCTGGATTCCAGGATGTTATGAAGCAATATCCAAATATAACAGTAAAGACTCAGACTGCTAATTTCCGTCGAGATGATGGCATGCAAGTTATGGAAGATTTTATTATGAGCAGTCCGGAAATTGATGCAGTATTTGGAGCAAACGATGAAATGATTCTCGGCGCTCTTGAAGCTTTACAAGCCAGTGCCAAATTCAACGTCCAAGAAGTGGTTACGATTGGATTCGACGCACTAACCGATGCACTGAAATCTATTAGTGATGGAATTCTTGATGCAACCATTGAGCAATTTCCTGGGAAACAAGCGGCAACCGGTTTTGAAATTCTTTATAATTTCGTAAAAGATGGTAAAACCCCGGAAGATTCGGTTATTTTAATTGAACCAGCCGTAATCACTAAAGATAATCTTGATCAAGCAGAAAAAAGCTTTTAGATGAAGCATTTCCTCATAGGGGAGCTGTAAAACTTATGGCCTCCCCTATGAGGAGAGGGTTTATATAATTAAATAATTGAAATGTAAAACCAATTTCTAATAAGAAAGTCAAAAATTAGGTCATCTTCTATGTCATCGATGAAAGATGTAGCAAAAATTGCTGGAGTTTCGGTTTCAACTGTTTCCAGGGTTATTAATAAAAGCATTCCGGTAAACAATGAAACTCGCTTGAGAGTGGAAAAGGCGATTCGCAAGCTCCACTACAAACCAAACCTTCTTGCTAAGGGTCTTCGTATGCGGAGTGGAGGTATCATTGGTTTGGTCGTTCCTGAAATTATCCATCAAACTTTTGTCAATTTTATTCATTATGTAGAGGAACAAATTGTTGATCACGGATTCGATTTGATTTTAGGAAATACTCAAGAAGATCCAGAAAAAGAAGAGCGGTTTATTGATAGTTTGATTCGAAGAAATGTCGATGGAATTATTTTTTCTCGAGTTTCTGATCAGAGCCGGGTTTTTAATATTCTTGAGAAAACCAATATTCCGGTTGTGGTTGTTGATCGTTTTTTAGAAAAGGAAGATATTCCCAGTATTGTTCTGAATAACTATCAAGCCGGGATTTTGGCTGGTTCTCATTTGATCAGTTTAAACCATAAAAAAATTGCTTGTATTACTGGTCCATTAAATATTGCTCTTTGTCGAGAGCGATTAAAAGGCTTTAAAACTATTCTTTCTGAAAATGGAGTTCTTTTACCCCCGGATTTTATCTATGAAGGGGATTTCAAATTTGAATCGGGGATTTACGCTATTAAGAAATTTTTAAATGATGGTATTAAAGTTACGGCAATTTGGGCACAAAATGATATGATGGCAATTGGAGCCCTCAAAGAGCTCAACCAAAATCACATCCGTGTACCTGAAGATATTTCCTTAATTGGGATGGATAATATCAGCTCTTCGGAAATGGTTACTCCATCGCTAACCACCATTATCCAACCATTTCAGGAAATGTGTCAAAGGGCAGTTCAAATTATCTTGAATCATATACACAAGAAAGAAATTACTCTCAATCGGATTGTTTTGGAACCAAGCTTAATAATCCGTGAATCAACTCGTCCTTTCAAATAATTATAATAGGTGGGCTGCGATCAGTTAATGAGGATTAAATTGGGGAAAAATGATTATCCCCATGGAATAAGGATATGATTTTATGGTAAATATTTTGATGATAATCAAAAAAAGGAAACCATAGAAAAGAGGGAATGTTATGACGAATTCATCAAAAGTTGTAGAAAAAGCTTTGGAGCAAGGGAAGGGAATCTTTCGATTATTTCCCAATTGGGTTCCTCGCTCATTTTGTATTCCAGGTAAGCGTTTAAAACTTCACCCTGATGATTACTATGCTTTTGGAGCTCATCGAGGCGGTATTGACGAACGTTGGTTTGCTTCGACAACCAAAGCAGATAATGGACCAGAAACGCTTCCGGATGAGGGTTTAAGCTATATTTATTTTAAAGATGGACGTAAAGAAGAAAAAGTTCTTCTTAAAGAAGCAATTGATATCATGGGGAATGATATCTTAGGGACCGATGTTATGAAGAAATATGGTGGCTGGTTAATGTTTAGTAAGTTTTTTGATAATATGGAACCCCTCCCTCATCATCTTCATCATGATGATGAGGCAGCCGCTAATGTTGGAGCGATGGGGAAACCAGAGTCATACTATTTTCCAGCCCAGCTGAATAACCACGGTGGCTGGTTCCCTTATACTTTTTTCGGTCTTACTCCTGGAACCACTAAGGATGATATAAGGAAATGTTTAGAAAATTGGAATAAAGGTGATAATGGAATTTTGTATTTGTCTCGGGCATATAAACTTAAACCTGGAACTGGGTGGGATGTCCCCCCTGGTGTTCTTCATGCGCCTGGCTCTTTGTTAACCTATGAACCCCAGAGAAGTTCGGATGTTTTTGCTATGTTCCAATCATTGGTATGGGACGTTCCAACACCCTGGGAGTTATTGACAAAAAATGTTCCCGAAGAGCATAAGAATGATCTTGATTATATCGTTAGCTTGATAAATTGGGATTTGAATGTTGATCCAGATTTTTATCAAAACCGATTTGCCGAACCCAAGCTAGTCAAACCAGTGGAAGAAATGAAATCTGAAGGTTATGAGGAATATTGGATATCTTATAAATCCAGCGATTTCTCAGCTAAAGAGTTAAGAGTGTTTCCCGGAAAAACGGTTACCATCAAAGATGAAGGGGCTTATGGTTTAATTACCATTGAGGGTCATGGTCAGTTTGGATCGTTATCTATCGATGCTCCAAGCTTAATTCGTTTTGGAGAAATGACCAGCGACGAATTGTTTGTAACCCAAAAGGCTGCCCGGGAAGGAATAACCATTACCAATCAAAGTGAAAATGGTATGCTGGTAATACTAAAACACTTTGGGCCGGAATTGTAAGGTTGGTATCAATTTTTAAAAAAGAGCGGGATTTTTTATTGAACCCGCTCTTTTTTAAAAAATATAGATTTGAGCTAAATGATTTCCCATTGAATACCAAGAAACTCACAAACCATTTTGAGCTCTTCAACATAATGACCATATACTCCATGGATGTGGTTGCAGGGAAACTTTTCAATAAAACGCTCAATACTCGTATCAAGTTTACAAAATGCATGAGGCCATTCAGCTTGAGTTCGAGCCATGATTTCTTGGTTGGTTTTTTTATCAAACTGGAGAAACTCCCCAGTTAAAATGGCCATCCAGTAATTTCCATTTTTTCTTCCTAATCGAGCCAGGGTGACTTTTCCTGGATGGGCAAGATGGTGAACCGCAGCACCACCAGCTTGGAAATAGAAACTTTCAGGAAGCAATGAAACTCGAGGAAGATTATCGCGATAATCGAAGCTGGCTCCAGCAAAGTAGGTGGCGTGCTCACCAGAGTTACACAAGTCCAGAATTTTATAATCATCATGCCAATGACGAACATCGGCAAATAGAACCGGGGTTTTGGCCAATTTTTTAAAGATCTCCATGGTTAAAGCTGCGTCCATATCTGCTTCGGTAGAGCATACTATAGGTTCTTTGGGTCCATCGAAATCATAGGGGTCATTCATAAAAGCTTCAGCGACATCCATAGTACAAAAATTATTAGTGAGCTCAGGTTGACCCTTGATTCCACAAAAATCTAAATGCATTTCTTGACATAATTCTTTAACTGCATAATAGGAAGCGATTTGCTTTTTTAAAATTTCTGGGGTTAATTGTTTCCCATCATATTGAATCGAGCCGATATTTTTTTCACACCATTGGAAGGCTTGTTCAATTTTTTTCGGGTTTTGAGCCAGCAAGAATTCTGAACGCCGAACTATTTCCCATTGATCGATATGTTCGGTATCAATTCCGAATACTTTCATCCAAGAATCGGTTCCGGAGGTAGCAGTATACATTCCCATTGGACGTCCTCCAAAACACCCAAAGGTTTCACCACGAATTTGTTTTAAACAGGTAGCAGCTTTGATAAAACAGTTTACCTTTTTAAAGGTTGATTCCTGGTTTAAATCACCTGAAACCCGGGTATAAGGAATGCCAACATTGTCCAATGCACCAGAGCTGGCCATCATACCGACTAAACCTGGATATCCAGGATTAATATTTGATAGGCAGAGAAAGGGACCAGGAGCAAACTGAGCTGCTAAAACGGTAAAATGAGGCCAAGCCCAAATGGCATAATTAAAAATTGTACAATCAACTCCAGCAAGCTGCATTTTTTTCCCGGCTGAAACTGCCAGCTGATTGGTCCAAGGAGGCTCATCGGCAATAATGACTTCATGGCCTTCTTGTTGAAGTTTTTTTACCAAGTTCTCCTGGAATTTTAAATTCATTGCTAATAATTCCTGGTGAACATGAGGGCGACCATCGGAAAAAGTAATGACACCAATTTTACTCATAACTATTCCTCCTTTATTCAAGATGTAAAAAGCAACCGATTTCATCAATATTATCGCTTTTACCTCCTAAATGTCAAATTTCAAACTCTTATAATAAAAAAAGGTTTTTAATAAAATTCTCTATCACAAGGTTAAAATGCCTTTTTTAAAGAGTTAAATCTCAAATATTTTTAAATGATATATATATAATTGAACCACGGTTTAGAAGGCGTTTTGGACTTGTTGACAATTAATGCAGGGCAATGATAAGATGAAATCGGTTACAATTTTTAGAAAGGTGGTGATAGGAGTTTTATTCAGAGATTGGTCTTTAAAAGGTTAGGAAAGATTTATAATTTGTATAAGGGAGGGAAAAACCTTGAAGAGGTTACTTTTTGTGGGGATGGTTTTACTTTTGGTTTTGTCGACCAGTACAGTATTCGGTTTTGAATTAGGACGATTTGATGGGACGACGATTAAGGCTTGTTTTATTGGTGGGGGAGACTACGAAAAAATTTACGAGAAATTTATCCCTGAGTTTGAAGAATTAACCGGCGCCAAAGTTGAAATTGTCTATAAAGGGAACGGTTTTGACATTGATAAAAAGATGAAAATTGATTTTGCCGCTGGTACTGTTGACTATGACGTTTGCTGGGATCATACCAGCTTCTTTTCACAATACCTGGATTTCTTGGAACCTTTAGAGGGCTACTTTACCCAAGAAGAACTCAGCGATTTTTCTCAGAAAGTCCTCCAATACTGCCAAAAAGATGGACACATCTGGCAAATTCCGCGACATGGTGATGTTAGTACCCTTCATTACCGGACGGATTTGTTAAACGATCCGGAAAATAAGAAAGCATTTCAAGAAAAATATGGCAAAGAATTAAAAGTCCCCGAAACTTGGGATGAATTCAAAGAAATTGCTCTCTTCCTCTCCAAACCTCCTGAAATCTATGGGACTCAGTTTGCCGGGAAGGAAGAGGCTTTATCCGGTCGCTTTTGGGATATTTTAATGTCTCATGGCGGGAAGATTATCGATGAAAATTATAAACCTGCTTTTAATAGCCCAGAAGGTATCAAAGTTGCAACCATGCTTCGAGATCTTTATCAAGCGGGAGCCATGCCGCCTGGTATGGTTAACTTTTTGTGGGATGATGTTGCTGGTACATTTGCCAATGGAAATATCGCTATGTACACTGAATGGTATGGCTGGTATTCTTATTTTCAAAATCCCGAAGCTTCTAAGGTGGCAGGGAAGTTCGATATTAGTCGTCAACCGAAAGGTGATGCTGGTATCCACGGTGGTTGGGCAGGAGCCCATTGCTTTTCAGTAACTAAATCAAGTAAAAACAAAGAGGCAGCGGTTGCCTTTATAAAGTTTATCACCAGTTATGAACCACAGTTATTCGAAGCCCAGATTGGATATATTCCAGTTCGAAACTCAGTTTTTGAAACTCTTATTCAAGAAGCAGAAAAATCAACCGATCCACTCATTAAGAAACGTTTTGAGATAATGCAGATTCAGATTAACGAAGACTTCACACCTCCTCCGATTGTTGCTGAATGGATTCCCATCTCAAATGTCTTATATCCCAAGCTCCAAGCCATTATGTTGGGTGATGTAGAAGTTGAAGAGGGTCTTAATCAAGCTGCAAAAGAAGTTGAATTGATTATGGAAGAAGCCGGCTACTATGACTGATTTATAAAAACGGGGGGGTACCCCCCGTTTTTAGTTTTTAAAGGGGGTGTCCGGCTTTAATGAATCAGGAAATGAACCTTAGGTTAAAAAAAGATTTAAAAAAATCATCAAAAAACGACCGTTATTTATCTTGGTTTATGATAATTCCAGCTCTTGCCGTTGTTGCTGTGTTAATAGTTGTCCCCATGATATATTCCTTTTCTTTAAGTTTAACCAATATGAATTTATTAAAACCAGCGTCGACTCAGTTTATTGGTTTTCGAAACTATATCCGACTTTTTCAGGACGAAATATTTTGGCGAGCTTTTTGGAATACTATTCTATTCATGACTTTAGCGGTTAATGTTGAATTTATTTTGGGACTTTTTATTGCTCAACTGATGTTTAAAGTAACCCGGGGACAAGGAGTCATTCGTACTGCTATTATGGCTCCCATGATGTTTGCCCCAGTTTTGGTCGGATTTCAATTTAAGTGGTTTTTTAATGATCAAGTAGGTTTAGTCAATAATCTTTTGTATTCACTGACTGGAGACTATCAAATTATTCCCTGGCTCATTCATTATCCAATGAATCTGTTGGCTATTCTCATTGCTGAAATTTGGATGAGCACCCCATTTATGGTTATTATTTTTCTAGCTGGATTAGTGAGCTTACCAACTGAGCCTTTCGAGGCGGCTTCGGTAGATGGAGCAAGTGGTTGGCAGCAGTTCCGCTATATAACCCTTCCTTTGATAAGCCCATTTATCTATATTGCCATGGTTATTCGCTCCCTCGATCTTGGGAGGGCTTATGATTTGGTCCGAATTATGACCGGAGGTGGACCAGCCAATCGATCGGAAATGATTTGGACCTATACCCATCGTTTAGCCATAACCAACAATAGATTTGGAATGGGAACTGCGATGTCTTTTATTACGGTAGCTGTTTCGTTTGCTTTCGTTATCTACTTATTCAGACAATTATCAAAAAGCCTTCAGGAGGTCTATTAATGTTGGATCGCCAAGGAATCAATATTCGTCCAGTTTCAAAAAGACAAAGGAAAATAAAGCAGGAATTTTATAATCTTTTAGTATATTTTCTCGTATTGATTTTTTTTCTTCCGGTATTATGGATTATTATGACTGCTATGCGACCTGAAGTTGAGGTGAATGCTCGGCCACCGGTCTATATTCCTTCTCGTTTAAGTATTGAGACTTTTGCTCAGTTATTAGGGGCAAGTCATACTGAAAAGTCAATTCCCTTTTATAGTTATCTCAAAAACTCTCTCTTGACTTCAATTTTTAGCACGTTTTTAGCCTTGGTAACAGGAACTTTTGCTGGGTATAGTTTTGCTCGTTTTCGATTTAAGGGTGGGAATCAACTTTTTATAGGTATGATGTTAGCCCGCTCAATACCAGGTATTTCGGTGAGCTTACCTTTGTTTGTAATTTTTGCTCGTACGGGTTTGTTGGATCGAATTTCAGGCCTTATTCTTGTTTATACAGCCATGACCATTCCTTTTACAACTTGGTTGATGCAGGGATTTTTTAAAGATATTCCTTCCACGCTCGATGAAGCAGCGCAGATAGATGGATGTTCTCGTTGGCAAGCCTTCCTGCGTATTGACCTTCCTCTTGCTCTTCCTGGACTGGCCGCCAGTGGAATATTTGCTTTTTTAACTTCCTGGAATGAATTCCAAATTGCCAGTGTTATTACCCGAACACCACTCTCTAAAACCTTTCCAGTTGGCTTATATGATTTTACTCAGGAGTTTACCATTGATTGGAGAGGAATGTGTGCCATGTCGGTGATTATGCTGATCCCAGCCATCTTTTTTGTATTGCTTACCCAGAAACAACTCATCAAAGGATTAACTTTTGGAGCAATTAAATAATAGGTCAAACTTTTTTGTTTATTCGGGATTGTTTGCGCATTCCTCCTCATCTTAAACCTCTCTCATTCTTCTTCTCTTGCGGATGAGAGAGGTTAATAACAAATAGGCAATAAGGCGAACTAGAGAGCAGACAAAATAATGAAGACCAAAAAGATGAGACCTTCCTACAGGGAAATCATCACTCAGGAGACACCTTTGGTGCCAGGTGAGGCTTTTGCCGTCTCAAAAAGTTGAGCCGTTGGATAATATTACGTCATTAAGGCACCATATCTATCGTTGAGCTTCTTGAAAGGACGACTCAAAGTTCCTACTCCCTTGTTGGGAAAAGGTAAAGATGAGGGCGAAAATTTCTCATTACTGCCTTAATAGGAAAGAAAATTTTAAGGAGGACAAAAAATGAAGAAGGCTGAGGAGAAAATAAAGAGGGTTGTGACTGCATTAAAATTAAGAGAAGAACCCGATCGGGTCCCATTGAGTGATTTTTACTGGTCGAGCTTTTACCAAAATTGGCTCCAAGAATTTGATTTACCACCTGATACCGATATTTATAAATATTACGATTTAGATCTAAAAGTCATCTCTCCAAATATGGATCCGAAGGTAGAGAGTTGTAAAGTTATTGAGCAAAACTCTGAATACGTTCTTTTTAAAAGTGGTTTTGGATGTGTGGTTAAAAAAGTATTTAATTATCCCATGCCAATGTTTATAGATTTTGAAGTGAAAAACGTTCAAGATTTTGCTAAGTATGTTTTTGAGGATCCGAGAGATGAAAGACGTTATTTTGAAAAACGCTGTGACATTATCAATTGTGGTGACTCGTTTGGTCAATTGAATAGTTATATGGAAGCAGTCGAAGCGAATTGGAATGAATTCTGTTTATTTGGCTCCATTTGTGAGCCCTACGAAACGATGTGGCGTATTAGAGGAACCGAAGGATTACTGATGGATCTTGCCTTGTTTCCGGAAAAAGTTAAAGAATTTGCCAATCGTTGCACCGATTTTATGTTAGGAATTGCCGAACGTCAAATTGAGTTGACACGCCCTCAAGGAATGTTTATATGGGGTGATGTTGCTTACGATAAAGGGATGTTCATTTCCCCTTCTCTTTGGAGGGAAATATTTTTTCCATGTGTTAAAAGATTATGCGATTATATCCATTCTCAAGGGGTTATAACAGTATATCATGGTTGTGGGAAAAGCCTGGCTATTTTTGAAGATTTGATTGAAACCGGGGTTGATGTTTATAATCCTTTAGAAGCGAAGGCAGGAATGGATCCAGTTGAGCTGAAACAAAAATATGGAGACAGAATTGCCTTTTATGGTGGGTTGGATACTCGGTTACTTGGAGAAGGCAATTGGGAGGATATTGAGAAGGAAGTTCTTTATAAATTAAATGCGGCCAAAGGTGGAGGATATTTGCCGGCCTCAGATCATTCAGTAGCAGGAAACGTGAACCCCCGATGGTATGATCGAATGATTAACTTGCTCAAACAAAAAGGGACTTATCCCATTAAATAATAATGAGCGAAGAACAAAAATCAGACTGTAAAATTGCTATAATCCTTAAAATTAAGGAATATTTCAATTTGTTAAAGATTCTAATGGAATGTTGTGGTGATTTCATTGTCGACTATATACGATATAGCCAAAAGAGCAGGAGTTTCCCCGGCAACGGTTTCTCGGGCGCTTAATAATCAAAATTTAGTGAAAGAAGAAACCCGAAAAAAGATTCATAAAATTGCCGAAGAAATGAATTATTCTCCCAATTTTTTAGCCAGAAGCCTGGTTAAAAAACAAACCAACACTATAGCTCTTATCATTTCTGATATCACGAATCCTTTTTTTACTACTGTGGCGAGGGGAGTTGAAGATACTGCTTCTCAGAAAGGTTTTAATACAATATTTTGTAATACTGATGAAAATATTGAAAAGGAAAAGCAATATGTCAATCTTATGCTCCAGCGACGAGTAGATGGGATTATCATTGCCAGCTGTGGTTCAGGAAATAATTTGGGTGATATTAGAAATCGTAATCTCCCTTTGGTTCTTGTTGATCGTGCCTTTCCTGGAAATAATGGGTGGGATAGTGTTGTTGGAGATAGCGAGGAAGGGGCTTTTCTTTTAACCAAACATCTTATTGAAGTTCATCATCACCAAAAAATAGCAATTATTTCAGGGCCACCGGTTTTATCAACGAGCCAAGATCGGGTAAGGGGATATCTTCGAGCTCTTCGAGATTATAATATTAAAGAAAATCCTGAGTGGATTATTTCTGGAGAATTTAAAGAGAATTTTGGTTATCAGATAGCATTAAAGTTTTTACAATATTCTGATATAAAACCTACCGCTGTTTTTGCCGGTAATAATTTTATTGCTATAGGAATTATTCGCGCCGCACGAGAGATGGATATTGAAATTCCTGGAGATTTGTCTTTAGTTACTTTTGACGATCTTGAGATGGCTTCCTATACCTGTCCTTTTCTAACAGTTGCTAAACAACCGGCTTACACCATGGGAAGTATGGCTACAGAATTCCTGCTTCAAAGAATTTCTGGAGAAAAGATAAGAGAAAAAAGGATAGTAGTTTTAAAACCAGAAATTATTATTCGAAAATCATGTGGTTGTATCCAATAACCTTTCTTTTTTAAAAAAATTCTTTGGTTCAATGTGTTACAATAGCCCAACATCTATTGTTTTCCTTTCATTTTGTGATTTTATAACCTATTCAGGGAGGCTAAAAAATGAGTTCAAAACTTTTGAGCGAAGATTTAAGAAATGCATCAAGGAAATTTGCAGAAGAGATAATGCAAACAACCGTTTATAAACAATTCCAGATTACCCATTCAGCGATTCTTGGAAATGAAGTTGCCTCTTCAATTATGGATTTATTAAGGGATGAACAAGAACGATTGTTGGAAATATCCTTAGAACGTGATATAGAAGAAAGCGACTTTACCGAGCTTAATAATTTACATGAAAAATCAAAAAATAACCAGCTCATTCATTCCTATTTAGAGGCAGAGAAAAGTTTATTTCAACTAACCCAGGCTTTAAATTCTGAAATTACTTCGCTCATTGGATTTGATTTTGCATTATCGGTTATGCATCGTGATGATGACGATGAGGAGGAGGTTTGGGAATAAA
>NZ_DAOLQM010000013.1:17952-20709 GCF_035418125.1 Atribacter sp.
GCATTATCGGTTATGCATCGTGATGATGACGATGAGGAGGAGGTTTGGGAATAAAATTAATTCTTTAAAAAATAGAGAACTGTGATAGGAAATCAGAGATCAGTAAATCAGGCGGTTATTTTGTAACCTTTTAAATTGAAGCTGTAAAAGATCACCCTTCCCAAATTTTTCAAGCTGGGAACACCAAATCATTAAAAACCAGGAATAGCTCGATTCCTGGTTTTTAATGATTTTAGAAAGGGGTTATCATTGTCAAGTGCTGCCAGATAAGTGGTAGTAAAGTTAATCCAGTTTTTTTTGGAGCTTCATTAAAAGAATCCGAATTTTTCCCATTCCAGGGATATGATCAATTTTGGCTTTTTCTCCATCAAGCATGAACTGTCGGCAGCGATCCGGCGGGGTAAAATTATCAGGTATTGAAAGCCCAGTATATAAGCTATCCCATCCCATATCACGAAGCCGATTGGCCATGGAAGGATCGCAAAGGGTATCGATATTTTGTACTTCTTTAATAACTTTACACTTGCCACGAGAATTTTCATGCATCCAGCCTTGGCCTCCGCTCACCTCGTAGTTTTGGCAATAGCGACAACAATCAAAACGTAATCCACAGCGTGGGCATTGTATCAGCCTCTTGGTGGTGGTTATATTTTCTCCAGATACCAAACGAAGCGCTTGAGGGATTTCAATGTTACAGAAGGGACAAAAGAGCGAATCGGGCGCAGAAACTTTGGTGATATTGACTGATTCTTTTAGAATAGTTTGAATATCGTTCGATGGTAACTTTAAAGTTAATCTTCGAGACCAAAGAAATTTCGGGTAGTGGGAAAACCCAATAATGGCATTGATGAAGGCAGAAAAAAGAGAGGATCCATGATGAGAAGAATAAACAAAAGCTTTTCCAGCAAAAAAAATCGGGACACTAACCCAAAAAATTGGAATGAGTGGAAAGAAGAGAAAAGAAATATTTAAAGTGGGGAAAGAGCTACTGATTATCCCAACCGAGATCCAGCCTATAAAAAACAGCAAATGCCAATGCCAGGTCATGCTTTTTTATTTTCAAAAAATTTTAGCCGAGGCTCCTCAATGATTACTTTGGTATTGGAGGGAATGGAATGAGTGAGCCATACATTTCCACCAATTACACTTCCTTTTCCAATAGTTGTTTCACCACCGAGGATGGTGGCTCCTGCATAGACAGTTGCATTGTTTTCTAAACTGGGATGTCTTTTGGTGCCGCGGATAATTTTACCCCGCTCATCTTTGGGGAAGGAAAGTGCTCCCAAAGTAACTCCTTGATAAATCTTAACCTGATCTCCAATCACAGTAGTTTCGCCGATAACTACCCCAGTGCCATGGTCGATAAAAAAACTTCTTCCGATTTTGGCACCGGGATGAATGTCGATGCCAGTTAGGCTATGAGCATATTCGGTCATCATCCGGGGAATCAGGGGTACCCCTTGTACCAATAATTCATGAGCCATCCTATAAATTGAGATAGCGACCACACCTGGATAGCTAAAAACAATTTCATCAGTATTTTTTGCTGCTGGGTCACCATCAAAAGCCGCTTGGACATCGTCCTCAAGCATTTCTCGAATCTGGGGTATTTTTTGAAAAAAAGTTAGTGTCTGATCACAAGAAAGCTGAATACATTCGGCTTTTGAAAGGGATTCGTTTGAGTATTCTTCACCGTAAGCTTTAGCGATTTCTGACTGCAATTCATCGAAAAGACGATCCAACTTTCCTCCAACGTAATACTCAACATTTAACCAATTTAAACTGGTTCGACCAATGTAACCTGGGAAAAGAATTTCACGTAATTCCTCAGTTATACGAATAACATTAATTCGTGAAGGGAATTGCTTTTTTTCTATGTTGGTTATTAAGTTGGTTTTTTTATAGCTTTCGACAAAAGTTTTTGCCAAATCACCAATGGCAATCTTTTTTTCTTTTTTCTCGATCTCCATATATACTCCTCAAAAGCTATTAATAACAGTAAGAACTTTATTCACTAAAGTTGCCGGAAGAGGTGTATCAAGACATTTCGATTTTATTAAATTCCAAAGGTTTTTTTCAAAATCAAACTTTTCACAACATTTTCGACAAATTTTTAGGTGATCTTCAAAATCTTTACGTTCTTGAGGGGTGAGAATCTCTCCATCAAGGTAAAGATATAGTTTTTCTACTGCTTCTTTGCAGTCCATTCTTCTTTTGTCCCCTTTTCAGAGCTATTTTTTGACGAGGAATATTCCCAGAGTAGTTTTTGCAAAATTTTTCTCCCGCGATGCAAACGGGACATAACGGTGCCAATTGGTATGTCCAAAATTTCAGCAGTCTCTTTATAAGAGAACCCTTCAACCAAATTTAGAATGACGACTGATTTAAAATCTATGGGAATAACATCGATCGCCTTTTGAATATCTTCTTTTGTTAATGTATTTAACAATGCTTGTTCAGGGCTTATTCCTTCAAAAACTGGTTGAAACGCCGATTCTTCTTCCATCTCATCTAACGATGGAAGTTTATCACGCTCTCGAACCCGATAATAGTTATTAATAAAAGTATTGGTGAGGATTTTAAATATCCAGGCTCGGAAATTTGTTCCTTTTTCGAATCGATCGATTGCTGAAAAAGCTTTAGTGGTTGTTTCTTGAACTAAATCTTCGGCATCTTCACGATTCCTGGTCATCCTTAAGGCAGTTCGAAACAAAGCGCCTAATTCTGGCATTAAAAGCTCTTGAAAAAGCTTTTTTT
>NZ_DAOLQM010000014.1:0-19388 GCF_035418125.1 Atribacter sp.
AATATCGTTGTTGTTCTTCTGAGAGGATATGCCCAGAACTTCCTAAGCGAGGATTGGACTGAAAATATTCATAGATTTGGAATAAATCAAAAGCAGCTAAAATCCTTTCTACCATTTCTTGCTTAGCTTGATTCGTCTCATCGATCACTCTTTTTAATCGTTGGTATTCTTGATCCAAATCTATTTCATAATCACCGAAAGCCGATTGAGCTTTTCGATGTGACTCATAATCAGACAACTTTCTTTGCTCTTCAATCTGATGAAGCTTTTGAAGTGAGTTATTGTGCATAACAAGAAGATTATAAAGCTTTTCCCCGATGACGTAACCCAATGCTTTATCAATTCCATAACGTCTTTCGATATTTCGAGCAGCTTCCACCCAGAGTTCTGGTTGATTTTCATAGGCAAAAATTGAATACACAATGACTCACCTACTCATCAATTAAAACATCATAAATATTTAACCTGATTAGAATGACTGAGTTCTTGATAAACCCAGCCCTCACAAAAGATTTTAAGAATGTCGGAAAGCCATTTTATTGCAACCGTTTTATGGCTCAACCTTGGTCAATCCGGGACTTTGAATTTGTTTCCTTTTCTTTATATAGTTAAAAGATAAAACCGCTAAGAAAAACATGATGATTGTAGAAACAAGGGGAAGGAAAAGACCCACATGCAAACCAGCATACTCAGAAGCTATACCCATACCAAGAGGCATGAGCATTCCACCAATTCCACCTGCGGCAGTTAGAACTCCCGAGATAGTCCCACTGTATTGAGGAAAGATAGAACCAGCTTGAGCCATAACTGTTGGATAAATCCCTGATAAAAAGAAACCCAATAATATAAAGAGTATTATAATTGGATTGATTGCCTGAATAGTATAGATGAGTAGAAAAAATACTGCAGAACCTAAGCTCAATAAAACCAAGGTTCGCGAATACCCTACTTTTTCCGATATTAAACCGGTTAAAAGCCTCCCTATCGTTAAGCCGATAAAAAACAAAGAAAGAGTAAATGATCCAATCGATTGAGATACGTTCCTAGTATTAATCAAGTAGGTAGGAAGCCAACCAGCAATTACTTGTTCGGCTCCCACATAGACAAAAAGAAGCAATATAAGTTGTATAATAATCCTGTTTTTCAACAGCATAGCAACATCTGATAATTTTATAGTTTCCTCATTATCCACCCTTGAGAGATGAATGGGGAATAACAGAAGGAAAAATAGAATCGGGAAGCAAGCAGTAAAGAGAAAAGCCAGTCTCCAATTCAATAAAGACGTAGAAGCAAAAGTAAAAATGAGCGGTCCGCTCAATGCTCCAATTCCAAAGCACATATGGAGCAAACCTAAGCCAATTCCTTTTTGATCTCCTGATATATCGATAAACAAGCCATTTAACCCACCATCTAAGGCTCCCAATCCTGTTCCAATAAGAGCTACAGAAAAAAAGAGAATAATTTCATTTCTCCCCAAAATAAAAGCAATCAAACCCGAAGCCATCAAGGTTGCACCAATAAGCAGAAAGGGTTTCTTACCAAAGAAATCTGACGCGACTCCCGCCGATAAAACCGAAATAAAATAAAATACACCTTGTACAAAAAAAAGCACCCCTACTAGCGAGAAACCCATCCCAAATTCATTTATTAAACTAGGAATGGCTGGACCAATTATCGTATTAGCAAGGCCTAATGAGACAAATCCCAAATATCCAACAAAGTGGGTTTTGGTGAAGGTCATGATCTATTATTCCTGCTTTTAAAATTTTTTTAAAAAAAGAGTTTAGCAAATAAATAATTTAGAGCTCAAACGGTGGTTCATTTATAATCGAATTTATTATATCCATAATTTGATCCATTTTCTCCACATCACCACTGATATTTAACCAGATTGCTCCCTCGGCTCCACCAACTCCCCCACTGGCAACCAGATCACATTTTACTTCCGAAAGGAGCGATATTGCATCTATTTCAGTAAAAACTTCTCCTGGAATCGGTAAAATCCTTGGTCCAGACGATTCGGAAGCATTCATTCTAGTAACTATTTCATCAAGATTCCCAAAAATCCGTTTTTCTAAACCAACTGGAATTATCAAGCGTACCCGCTTACCTACAACAGCTTTTAAAGCTGTAATCACGGTTCCTCCTTCAGGGTGACCTATAAGAACTGCTGCTCGTTTTCCCAACACATCAAGAGCATTTGCTCCTTTTAAAATTACATCTCCATGCTTCAAGTCATCAATAACATCATAAATAGTTTTCCCTTTTAACCACTTACCTTGTGCAATAACCACATCTCCTGGAAATCCACTTTCATCCGGTCTCCTTCCTGTCTCTGACATCAATTGAGCCGGTGGAAGTACAATACCTCGATAGAAGCATTTTCGGTTAAAACCATTGGATTGCCCAATCAGTGCCAATATTTCCTCGGCAACATATCCATTGGTTGTCCCAGCCACAATCACAACTATTCCCGAGTTAAGCGTTGATTGCACATCAGGATGTGTAGCTATGGCTTTGGCTATCAATCTTTTCCCTGCCGCCGGTGTCAGAACAACCTGAGCCATTCTATTCTCTCCTTAGGTATATTTTATTTTATAACAATCTCTCAAATAGGTGCTTAGCACTCCGTTTTCAGTTCCTCGTTCATTATATCGTAATCTTTTTTTAATGCCAAAAACTTAAATTATGATATTACATCCTCTAAAAAAGGTATTGAAGATCCATTTAAATATTTCATTTTTATAAATAAACCGTAAACTTTCATAACACATTGTGACACCAGATGAGGATGTAAAAAAACTGAGGGTGAGAGGGGGAAAATGGGCGAGAGGGTGCGAAATTTTTAGGAATGTATTGTGCAACGTAGCAATCTCATCCACCCACTCTGTCATTCTAAGGTGTACAATTTTTTTTCCGGACATTATAAGAATTTCATTCATTCCAATTCTACAATCCTACAAATAATATAAAGATGACTCATCAGATTGCCACGACTTCAAATAATGAGGTCTTGCAATGACGGATTGGGTTGATAAGATCCTCACGGCTTCTGAATACGAAGCCTCAAGATGACGAATTAAAGGCACCCTCCCCGTCGCGAAAACGGCACACCTCCAAGGAGGGGAATTGTTGAATTGTTCCCCCATTGAGGGGGGATTCAAGGGGGGTGTGCCTTGCTTTTTTGATCATTCTTTTTTTCCCAATATTGATATTTTCAGGATAGACATTTATACCATCTTTGCGGTACCAAATGAGGATGAAAGTTTAGGATTCGACATGCTATGGCATGTCGCTACATTAATCGAGCGCAATAAATTGTCGCTCTTACATAAAAATATCCTTTGGTAGGGGCTTGATTTATCATGCCTGTGGGTTTCCAGGATAGGAACCAATAAGTTCAGTTTCGGCTAAAATATGATTTTTCATCCTTTGAAGTAATTTTTTCCTGGTAATCTTTTCATCTTTTTCTATGAGAATATCCAGGGCAAATAGTTTAAAAAGGTAACTATGTTTTCCAAAAGGAGGATTTGGTCCAGTATATCCAGGCTCCCTTTTCCAATTCCTCCCTTGGCATATCCCATCTGTTAAAAACGATTGGACAGGAATTCCTTCTGGAAGTTCGTTGTAGTTTGCTGGAATATTATAAATAATCCAATGTGTAATTAATTTTAATGGTGAGTTAAGATCTATACAAATTAAAGCAAAACTTTTGGTATTTTCTGGAGATCCTTTCCAAGTCAATGGAAGAGAAAGGCTTTTTCCTTTGACTGTATTAACAATTGGCATAGTCCCATGATTCTTAAAAGAACTGCTTTGCAATTGAAAAGGTGACATTTGGGTCATTTTATTATCTCTCCTTTCATTTTAACAATAGCAAAAGCGTATTCTCAAACCGTAGAAAATTTTCAGAACCAATATAAGCAACTTTTTAAATGAATAATTTTTTGTGTTTAAAAATGGCTATATAGAATATATTATTGGGCTTTTGCCAGAGCGTTTTCTATCGCCTTAAGGTAGGCTTTCGAAGTTAGAGTAGCACCGCTTATTGTGTCCACCTGTAGTGATTGCGCATTGATAATTCTTTTATAAAGTTCGTTATGTTGTGTATTCTCTTTACCTGGATCTGAAGATCCGATGAATTTAATGCTGGTCACCTTCCCTGAAGCGACTGTCACCTCAACTTTATTTGCCCTCCATTTGTACATTCCACCTTCATATTCTCCATTATAGGTTCCATCTTTCAGTTCACTAAAATCAATCAAATTGATTGGTAAATTTCTTGCTTCCTGATGTTCTTTCATTAATGATGACCATTTGGTTATTCCTATAATACCGACAATAGCAATTATTATTAAAACAATAATCCAACCCATTTTCCTTCCCTTCTTTCTTTTTGGTTTCATCTTACTTTTATTTTCCATACCAATTCTCTCTTTCAACATTTAATTAATTACCTTTGCAGTTGTAGAACTTTTTAAAACCTTGAAATATTTCTATTGATCAGAAAAAATTAAACCCTCCATAATAAATTTTGTTAGATATTCTAATACCTGAGGAAAATACTGAAGACCAATCTCCTCTTTGTGAGTATCAATATTGATTAAAGCAGTAAAAATTGCCATAATCATCTCAGCATCGATATCGTTTCTCATTTTTCTTTCATTTTGCCATTTTTTTACTATCTCTATAAAACTCCCATACAAAAAATCAACGCTATCAAGTCCTTTTTCTTCTCGAAAATTTCGCTCAATTTTATGGAAAACCTCTTTGTTATACCATTCCTTCAAAATAGGATTTGAGTTCATGCCTCGATAATTCAGCAACATCATTTCTTTCATCACAGTAATTGGGTCACCTTCTAAATGAACAGAATCCATGATGCTTTTTTTCAATTTTGTGTTTTCTTCCAAATAGATTTCGATAAACAGTTTATCTTTTGAAGGATAGTAGTTATAAAATGTACCAGTTGCCACACCTGCAATTTTGGTTATTTCAGCAACATTGGTATCTTTATATCCCTTATCACTGAAAAGTTTTTTTCCGCTTTCCTTAATACGTGCTTTAATATCAACCAAATGAATTACCTCCTTGGTATATATAGACAATACTTTACATATGTTTAAGCATCTTTTTTCCTAAAAAATCAAAAAAATACCCCATCATTTTTTTGATTAATCCTAACTTGGTTTCATAATAATAATCAGACTCAAACCAGCCTTGGTCTTTATAATAGTAATAATCAAAATAATGAACATCGGTGGTTTGAATGGCTGTTCGGGTCATTCTGAATAACATCAATCTGAAGAATGAAGGAAATGAAGGAGTTGACCGAATCAGTCTTTTGTAAAATCTCTCCGAAGATTTCTTGATCTCCTGTTGGAGTTTTTTCTCTCGAATTTCAGTCATGGGTTCTAATGTTCGTACGCAACAACCCTTTGTCACAGTAAATCCAAGATTTCCTCCCATACTTTCAAGATACTTACGAATATCATTTCCGCCAAACGTACCCTGAGTCACAACCGCCGTAAATGTTTTTCCAAAAAATTTCGGCCGGTGTAAAATATAAGCAAGTCTGTCCATTAGGTTTTTCATGCGTGCTGGAACCTGAAAAGCATAATTCGGTGTAGCAAAGATAACACCATCGGATAGTTCCAGTTTTTCAAGTAAAAGATCCCTGTCATCCTTAAGAGGACAAAATCCTTCTCCCTTATCAAAACATAACTTGCAGCCCTGACAGAACTCCAGGCGATAATCACTCAGGAAAACGTACTCAAAGTTGATATCACCATATTGCTTCAAATTTTTTTCATATTCCTGAACGGCCTGATAAGTCGCTTTCTTTCGCGCACTTCCGATAAAAGCAGTAACTTTTTTCATGGAAAGAATCACCTCGTAATAGATTAGATAATCTATAACAATATGAATGAATAATATTATATTCATTCATATTTTACACTGATTGAATTCCTTGTCAACTCATTTTGTATTTTTTTTGAAAAATATTTGGAAGTAGGTATTGATAAAATTAGAACGACTCTAGGTAAGCTGGAAAGATTAATGCTAATCAAAAAGATATATAGAATTTCACGTAATTTTTTAGTATTAAATAAAGAAGAAAATATATACTCAAGAAACAACCTTCCCCTTTAGAAAAGAGTGTTAGGAGGATTTGAATTTTTCCTGCTCCGTCATTGTGAGGAGCGTTCTATGCGACGTGGCAATCTCATTTAGAGAATTTTTAAATAATTAAAAGATGAGATCCTCACGGCTTCGAAATACGAAGCCTCAGGATGACGCCGGTGGCGTCAGATGAGATCCTCACGCGGGAAAACACCGCTTAGGAAGCCTGATTAAAGACATCCTCCCCGCTGTAAAACGACACCGTTCGAACAAGGAGGGGAATTGTTGAATTATTCCCCCATTGAGGGGGGATTCAGGGGGGTGTGCCTTGCTTTTTTGATCATTCTTTTTTTCCCAATATTGATATTTTCAGGATAAATTAACCGACCTCGTCCGGAATGCTTCTGGCCAGTCGATGTGCTGGACCTGGCTGAGAAGTTGGCTTTATTTAGGGAATAAACTAAAAAAACAAATTGAAGAAAAGAAGACTTGATTTCTCTGCTAATTATATTTTGAAAAAATTCTAAAGGCAAAAGAAGATTATCGTAATGGAAAAAGAAGAAGTATTAATTGATTTCAAAGTTAAATCCTAGTCAATAAGAATTCATTAAGTCTAGTTACACCAATTTTCCCTTATCTCATAAACCATTAATCGGAATTCTTTTTATAATAAGCCCAAAATTCTCTTTCTTCTCTTTTCTTACGCAGTCTTATCCATGAGTTCAAACCATTTTTTGAATCGCCAAAAGGACAACCAACATTTTTGTAATCAGTATAAAAAGCACCATCTGCATTCAATGTAACCGGTATAAATGCTTTATAGGAATTTTCAAAAAAGTATTTAACTTCATAATAAATCCGTTTAATTTTTTTGAGATATCCCATGTGATTCATAACTTCCCCACTCCTCATCCTTTAAAAAACTTTTTGCTTAGTGACTTTATCTTTATAGAATAGGTTTATGATTTTCCATATCCCATTCGATGAATCTTCACTCATTCTTTTATTAAATTATACACCTTCTAATTGATAGTTTTACTTTCCATCTCCAATCCTTCTCAATCACTGGCCTAAAATTATCGTTTATTTACCTGATAAACCTATTAAAACTTTAAAATATATGCTTTGGATATTTTTAATTTCTTTAGGAAAATGATAGAAAAATTCAAGAATCAAGACCTGACCCTCTGGATTCTTCAAGTTAAAACTATTAATTTAATAAGGAGTACTGGAATTTTAATTTGCCAAATGCTGAGCATTTTAAATTGTCTTATACATTAAAAACTCAAGAATCAAGGCTTGGCCACAGATTTTTGTTTAATCCCTCGTTCTTTCTCCTTATCTATAATTCTTGCTCAAAGGTGAAGTAGAAGTTGTAAGAAATTTTCTCGAGACTTCATTGAAATGAGGTTTATTAGGAAAAAATTACTCTAAAAAATACATCTTCTTTTATTTAATTGAAGGCATGTTATGGAAAAGAACTATCCTCACAATTTATAAATTAACTCTGACAATTTTCAAAAAAAATAGATTATATCCTTTTACTCGACATGGAAACTTCAATGTCTTTAATAAAATCTTTTAATTTTTCCTTTTTATTCATATAAATACCTGCACATATAACATCAAAAATTGCTAACTGGGAAATTCTTGAAGCAAAACTCTCACTTGGTAAAGGAACTTTTCTGGTTGGGCTACAGAGACAGCAATCGGAAATTCCAGCAATAGGAGAATTTGGAAAGGATGTAATGCTTACGATTTTTGCACCTCGTTTTTTAGCTATCTTTAAACAATCATATATATCTTTAGTGCACCCAGAATATGAAACAGCAATAATAGAATCGTTATTACTAAGACTTAAAGAACGAGTAATTTGAAAATGTGGGTCAGTTGAGGCACAGCAATTCAAACCAAGTCGAGTTAATCTCTGTTCTAAGTCAAGGACCACAGGCGCAGAACTACCAACCCCAACCAATATGATACATTTGCTTTTTGTAATAATGTTTATTGCCCTTTCTATGCTCTCGAGAGTTGTTATGTTCTTTATTTCTAAAAGAGTTTCAACATTCACTCCAAGGACAAAGTTTAACAAATCAGATAATGACATATTTTCGAAATCTTGAGGAAGGTCAACACCAGATAAAAAACCAGATGAATCCGAAGAAATATAACGAAGAATTTCAATTTTAATATCTTTATAACCTCTAAAATCCAGCTTTTTACAAAACCTATCTATTGTTGTTTTACTAGTATGTACCTTCTCTGCCAATACGCCTATTGGTAAATACGGAATACTAGCCATATTTTGAATTAAATAGTCAGCAACTCTTTTTTCCGCTGGATCTAATATCTCATAATTACTTTTGATTTTATATAGAATATTTTCCATAATAAATAAACAATAGAACCGCTATAAATAGTATTTTTATTTTCTAATAATTATTATAGCGGTTCTATTATAATATTTTCTATTACTTCCTTAAAATTTCTTATTTATCTCATAATATAGAAAAGAGAATATTTTTTTCTTTATCTTTTAAAGATATCTCCTTTAGCTTTAGCTTCATCCCATGCAGCTTGTATATCTTTAGCTAACTCCTCAGCAGTTTTTTGACCAGCTATTAATGCTTGTAACCCATTCTTAGTAACATAGTTTACATTTTCCGGTAATACAACATCTAAATTATAGCCATGACCTTGAGGGAGAGAAGCACCAATAATCGCTTCCTGCATCATTGGTGGGATTTTTTCAACTATCTTTGTTATATCAAACGTTGCAGGTGGAATAATGTATCCTTCGGTTACCCACCTTTCAGCAACACTTGGCGAGAAAAGGTAGTCAATAAAAGCAAAAGCTTCTTGAGGATAATCAGTATTTGCAGAAACTGCGAATGCTGAACCTATACCTGCTGCTGCCCTCAGAGGTAAACCTTCTGTTAAAGGTGGTAATAATAGAAAATCAATTATACTTGGATCATCCATTATTTCCATAATATCAGCAATTAACCATGTTCCAGTAATATGAGTAGCTGCCTTCCCAGAGTAGAAAAGCATATTTCCTTCATCATAATCTATTGCATTTACATCTGGCGGGAAATATCCCTTATCTTGTAAGTTTTTAAATACATTCCATGCTTCAACAAATTCGGGGCTATCCCATCGCCCATCTCCAAATAATACGTTTTCTATCATATCTTTTCCAGCTACGAGTTCATAAAAATAACTCTGGAGGTGACCACCTCTTCCTGGATCCCGGTTTGCAAAAGCAATAGGTAATATGTTAGCTACCTTTGATTTCTCACAAATTTCCAAATAATCATCATAGGCTTTTAAAGTTTTCAAATTAGGTTCAGCTTCATAAGGAACTACTAGATTATCTACTCCCAAATCTTTTAAAATATTGTTGTTATAATAAACACATGTATATTCAATTTCGTTTCCAACTCCATAGGTTTTACCATCATACGTACATCTTTCTTTTGTCCAGGAGAAAATTTTGTCGTTCCAGCCCATTTGTTCATATACATCTGTAAGGTCATATACTAGTCCAGCTTTAGCCAAAACACCCAAAAATCCCGGTCCAGAATCGTAATAGAATATATCAGGACCAGCATCAGCAGTAAGAGAAACCTTTAAAACTTTTCGGATGCTTTCGGTATCCATAACGCTTCTTTCAACTTGGATTTCAGGGTTCATTTCTTCAAATTCTGCAATTACTGAATCCATAAAGCGCGACTGGGCTTCAGGGAAGAATTGATCCCAAATAATAATGGTTTTTTTATCCTGAGCACAAACACTGAACCCCAATACCAATACCAATAAAATCGTAAGTAATAAACCGTATTTTTTCATTTTATCCTCCTTATAGTCTTATATATTTAATCTCTATTAACGCAATCTATTAAGCCATCGATATAACCACCTCACCTTTTTAAATATTTGGTACTTTTTATGAAAACTTCGGTAGTAAAATTTTCTTATCCAATAACTTGCTAATCAAAGATGCTTGGGCTGCTGTTTCTAATTCAACTATGCGATAATACGCCTCTTTTAAATTTCCCCCTATACTAATAACACCATGAAATTTTAATATTAATATTTCACAAAATTTAATTTCTAAAGAAGTTGAAACCTTCAAGTCTTCACTCCCAGCAGGTAGGGGAGGTATAATTTTATATCCATTCTTTAGAAAATACTCTTGCTCAAAAGTTGCGAAACTAATATCTTCTTCTAATGAAATAAGTGTTGTTGATACTAAAGGATGAAGGTGCACAATGGCTCTTATATCTTGGCGATTTTTATAAATTGCGAGATGCATGCCTGTCTCTTGAGATGGTTTATGCTCAGTTTTTTCCAAAGGCAAACCTTGGTCATCAATTAACAAAATATTCGATTCATCCAGCTCATCAAGAGCAGCGCCTGTTGCAGTTATTAGATATAAATTATCATCAATTTTCAACGATATATTTCCTCCGATCGTCTTAATCAAACCATCTGCAACGGCTTTTAAAGCAATCTTAGAAATTTCTTTTTTATATTCGTTATAGTTATTCATATTTGAGCCTTTCCTTCAAATTTAAAATTTTCCAAATATTGAGTAAAAATCTTATACATTAAATATTTATCTTGATATAATTTACTAATTTCAAAATTAGGTTTATAAAATTTATCAACTTTAACCAAGTCATTTACCATGTCTTTGAGTGTAGATTGTTTCAAACCAGACATTGCTACTATCGCTGCTCCAAAAACTGCTGCATCTTGAATTTTTGGTTTCGAAATATGTTTACAAGTAATATGTGATTTTAATTGTGACCAATAATTTGATTGCGACCCTCCTCCAAAAGCCCTTATTTCATTTATTTTTTCATCAAATTTATTTTCCAACCATTCAATGTTTTTCTTCACTTCAAAACAAGAAGATTCCAAAAAAGACTTAAAAATGTCTTTTATATCAACTGAAAGGTCAAGCATAAATAATCCGCCCTTGAGGTTGGGATTTGGTTTAGGGGTTCCTGAACCGGAAAAATAAGGAAAGAAAATTGGTCTTGTTGGATTATATTCGAGTTTATTTTCAAAAATCTTAAAAAATTCTGCAGTATTAGATAATCCATTTTTATTTTTTAATAAGCAAATGTTCTCTTTAAGCCAATTTAAAATAACAGCTCCATTTAATGATCCACCATTTATAAAATATGTATCATCTATAAAGCAATTATTCTGATATCCTGCTTCTAAATCATTTTCTTCAATTGGCTTATTTAAAATAAAACCTATACATTCGGTAGTCCCAATGCTATCGCTTACTATTCCTGGTTTAACAACTCCCCCACCAATTGCAGCAATAGATTGGTCAAATCCCCCGCTTATCACTATCACTTTTTCTTTAAAACCCAATTTTTCCGACCATTTTGGCATAATATAATCAATTGCTGTTCCAATAGGTTCTTCTTGAGCAAATAATGAAGGATTAATATTAAATGTGTCCAAAATTTCTTCAGACCATTGTTTCTTTTTAATATCAAAACACATAGTTCTCGATGCTAAAGAAAAATCAATAACCGGTTTACCAGTGAATAAATAAATCAAATAATCTTCCCAACATAAAAATTTCCAAGTTTTTTGGTAAATCTCTTGTTGATTATGCTTTAGCCATAATATTTTTGAAAGTGACTGCATTGGATGAAGAGGTTGACCGGTAATCGTATATAGTTTCCCCTTATTAAACTTTTCTTCAATATATGAGAATTCACTCAAACCTCTAAAATCCATTGGCATTAAGGTATTACACAGAGGTTTTCCATCCTCTCCGATTGGCGTAAATGCTTCACCTATAACTGAAAATGACAACGAACACACCGGGTCCTTTTTTACCTTTGCATTAACCTTATAAACACATGCTTCAAATGCAGTTAATACATCTTGAGGAATCAATTCAATGAAAAAATTTTTTCCATGTTTGAGTTGATATGACATCTTTTCTGAGGCTATAATTTCACCTTTTTCATCAATCGCTATCACTCTGCATCCCGACGTTCCCAAATCTACTCCCATGTAACTCATTTCAATAATCTCCTATCCCTTAACAGCTCCTGCTGTAATTCCTTCTATAAAAGTGCGTTGAAATATAAGATAAACAATAATTAAAGGCAATGAAACAACTGTAATTCCTGCTGCAATTTGGCTATAATTCAGCGTATAACGTCCTCCCTTAAGAAACATTAATCCCAAAGGGATAGTACGTAATTTTTCACTTTGTATCAAAAGCAGAGCAAGAAGGAATTCATTCCACGACCAAATCGTTTGAAAAACCACGAGTGATAGTACTGCAGGTTTTGCTAAAGGTAAAAAAATTGAATAGAAAGCCCGGAAATTTGAACATCCATCGATTTTAGCTGCATCATATATTTCATTTGGTAAATTCATGAAAAATGAACGCATCAAAAATATACCAAAAGGTAATCCTATACCTGTTTCAGCAAGAATTAAGCCGCTTAGTTTATTAATTAATCCATAATTTTGAAAATCATAAAATAGAGAAATAATAATGGCTTGAACTGGTATAGTAAAACCAAGAATAAACATATAGAATAAAATATCTCTACCGATAAATTTCATTTTTGAAAAGGCAAATCCGGCAATTGAAGATAAAAAAACCACCAAAATTACGTTTGGAATTGTTACTATTAAACTATTGGTAAAATAAATATTAAAATGACCTTTGTACCATACCTCTGAAATATTCTCGATATGTAATTTTTTTGGAAGGGAGAAAGGATTTTCTGAAATTTCCATATTGGTTTTAAAAGCCGACGACCATATCCAAATGAATGGAATAATCGATATTATTAAAAATAGAATGGCAACTGTATATTTACCTACATTGATTAAAATTGAATTTCTATTCAATTTTTCACTTCTCCTCTCTTAATCGAAGAAAAATTAGTGTACTAATCGAAACAATTAGTGCTAAAATCGTTGCCATACTACTTCCGTAGCCGACCAAACTATGCTCAAATGCTCTTGTATACATATAGGTTCCAACAACTTCGGTTGAATTAAATGGACCCCCTTTAGTCATCACATAAACAATATCAAACACCTTAAAGGAACCAATTAAAATATAGATAATTAATAAGTTAATTTGATTTCTTAAGCTTGGAATAGTTATATAACGAAAGGATTGAATTCTATTTGCTCCGTCAATGATAGCTGCTTCAAATAGGTTTTTATCTATATTTTGCAAACCAGCAAGAAAAATAGTCATGCAGAAACCAAAGAATGTCCAATTACCAGCTAATATTACTGAAGGTAAAGCCCAAACAGGGCTTCCTAACCACCCTCGGCTCAATGCTCCTAATCCAATCATTTTAAGAATTTTATTAGCAGCACCAAAAACGGGATTATAAATCCAACCCCAGATTATTCCTACAATAATTAAGCTTGGAATAACCGGCATAAAATAACTAGTCTGAAAAAGGAAACGAATTCTTTGATTTTTAATACTCCATAACAGAACAGCGAGCAATAATCCAAGAATCATAGGTATAAAAATTGAAGCTACTATCCAAGCTAAGTTGTTTCGTAAAGCAGTTAAAAATATAGGATCAGAAAATAATTTCTGATAGTTTTTTAAAAAAACAAATATCTTTTCTGAAGCTCCATCCCATTCATAAAAACTCAAAACAATAGTATTTAATAATGGCTTTAGTACAACAATAACATAAATAACAAACGCAGGAAGAATAAAAAAATAAGCCTCGAAACTATTTTTAAAAGATGCTTTTTTATACATTTTTTCTTTTTCCTTTCGCATTATTAAAATCATAATGTTATTTTGTTACATTGTCAATAATTATTTGTAATTATATTACATCTTCCCTTCTTCTTTGCTTTATATAAATTCTACAAACTAAAACAAACTTCTTTAAAAAGCTTAAATGTATTTACTTGAGAAAATCTCAGAGCATTAAAATGGACTTTCTAATCAATTAAATTAACTCACAACGTTAAGCAAGAGTTTAGGGATAAGCTTTTTTTATAATTACACAATTTATAATAAGAGTTTTGAGTAAATCAAAAAACCGATACTATTTTTTGGATTTTATTAGAAATTAAGGTACCTAAAAAAAGATTATTTCGAATAGCATAACAAAATGGCTGTGGTAGGCCAGGCTGAAAACAGCTAATCACAATCTTTTAAGTTTTTTTCAAAACTTCAAAGATTAATACCGTTTTACAGAAGTTTTTAGTCATCGGATATTTTCTTTCACAATGAGGGATTGGTTTTTTTACCTTCGTTTTCTTTGTCTCTATAGGTTTTTTTATAATACGATACTGGTAGGCTGAAAATAAATTATTTTCTTTTCAAATATATTTTATATATTAGGGGCAATTTTAATATTATATATTTTTTTGACCTTTGTTTGACCAAAGCCGATTTGTGCAATATATATGGTTGGAATAATAAAGGTGATTTTTTATACCAGTGTATAGTATATATATGGTGGAAATATTGATTTACTCTCTCAGAAAAAACCTTAATAACACCTATCAATTTCTTCCTGCAAATCCTTCATTTTTAACTGGCTGTTAGCCATAGATCGACTATATATGTCTACTAATTTATCGCCGACGTGCAATATATATACCATAGGACAACTCAAAACCTTTGAGTAAAAAAGCTTACTCTTTTCTCCTTGTTTCATTAAAACCCAGACTTTTTCAAACTAACAATTCACATTTAAAAAACAATCTAAACCGCTTAATCAATTTATCTTCAATATCCTCTGACTTTTGCATTTGAAAATATCAATTATTTCTTTAGATCCTAAGTCAATTTTTTCTAAATAAATTATTGAAAGGGGGTTGACATAATTAAAAATGAACACTCATTAAAGACTCATGGTCTCCTTTGCCAGACCAAAGTGGTTGCTACTATGAACAAGAACCAAAACAAAAACTTACTAAGAAATTTCTAGGTAAAGAGGTTTAGAAAACTATTTCATAAGTGAGGTATTGCTTGATGAATTTAAAATGTGGAATTACTCCAAAGCAATTCAAAGACATTATTAAAAAGAACCTGCAGTTGAATAACCCAAAAACAATTATGGTATGGGGCGGACCAGGAATTGGAAAAACTGAAATTTGTTACCAATTAGGAGAAGAGGAAAAAACACCAATCGTTTCTATGATTCTCACCCTCTACGATCCAACCGAAGTCAAAGGATTAATGATTTATGACCCAGAACTAAAAATAGTTAGAACCGTTCCAATGATAGACCTTCCCAAAGAACGATTCATCTTCCTAATTGATGAAATTAATACTGCTCCACCAGCAGTTCGTGATGCCTGTTTGCGAATTATCCAAGAGAAAAAGATTGCTGATACCCAGCTCCCAGAGGATACCATGATTATCCTTGCTGGAAATCGTAACCAAGACAAAATAAATCCCAGTCGATTCACCGCTCCTTTCATCAATCGTTGTTGCCACCTGATGTTAGAACCAAGCTTTGATGATTGGAAAGAATGGGGATATGTATCAGGAAATATTCATCCCTCTATTTATGCTTACCTCCAAAGGTTCCCTGAACACTTCGTTACTCCACCTTCAATTGATCGGCCATTTTGCACTCCTCGTTCCTGGAAGAATGTGAGTGATGTGCATCAGTTTGATAATCCCTTCTTGGTCTATGGATTTGTGGGTGAGGATGTAGGAATAAACTTTTTCAATTTTATAAAACATTGCGCTGATATTGAGAAAGACCTAGAGAATATCTTCAAAGGAAAGAATATCTTTCCTGAACCCTCCCAGATAGAACGATCATGGATGTTAGCAACTATCCTTCCTGTTTCAGCGAAAAATGATGAGCAAATCCAACGCTTAATGGAATATTCAACTAAAGCTCCAGAATATTGGAACACCTTTGCAATCTGTATGATTAAGAACATGGTTCTCAAGTTTAATTTTCAAGAAATTACCAAGCTGGCTAAGAGCAAATATGCCCATGAATTCAGCCAACGATTCAAAGAACTTCAAATCTATAACTCAGGAGCGTGATATCAATGTCTATCTATCAAGAGATTCAAAAAATATTAATTAAGTTTATCTTGAATAAACCGGTGATTGGGTCAATCTGCTTGCGAATGAAGTATGAAGAAGCAGTTATTCCACCCATTGGCGCTATAGCGAGACCAATTGGTGTGAATCCAGTGACCAATACCATTATCTATGACCCGGAACAATTTAAAGTGCTTGATATCTCTAGCCAAGTTTTGGAATTCATGTTAGCCCATGAAGCCCTCCACCTATTGACAGGATCATTGATTCGAAGAGGTGACCGAGATCCATATTTGTGGAATATTGCCTGTGATTACGAGGTGAACTACCTACTCCATGATATAGGATTTAAAGTTCCAAAAAATGCTCTCTACTCTTCCTACTTTCATAATAAATACTATTATGCCGAAAAGATTTATGAGATACTCCTCAAACAAGCCAAAAAAAAGTTAAAAAGAAAACCATGCGAAGGTGACAACGATCAGAAAAATTTAAACAATTACTTTCCTTACCAGAAAAGAAAGCAACTTGATAACCACGTCTACCCTCAAACTCAAGGTGAAGTAATCAAAGCTAAGTTATCTACTCAAAATGCCCTCTCAACAGCAGCACAAATCGAACGAAGCATAAAAGAGATCGAAGGATGTGGAATTCTTCCCGCTTCCCTGAAAAGAATGATTGATAAGCTGATGACGCCCACAGTCACCTGGAAAAACTTCTTGAGTGATATATCCACAACCATCACCAAGAACAACTATAGTTATCGCCGCTGCCACCCTTACTACCGCCAACAAAACATCTACGTTCCAACCCTTCATACTCCAGAAGCAAAAGTGATCCTGATTGTCGATACATCGGGAAGTATTGGCGAAAATGAGCTTCGACTTTTTATCTCTGAAGTTTTGGCCATCATTCAAGTGTTTAATGTTACCTTTTTAACCTGTGATGCAGAAATTTACAAAGAAGATATTGTGGAAAATGTTATGGGAATAGAAGAGATTCTGGAACATATCAAAGGAGGCGGAGGGACCGAGTTCAAACCTGCATTCCAATGGATAGAAGAGAATGTTTTGGATAATTACACAGTCATTCTCATGACTGACGGGCATAATATTGATAAAAGGATTGATGTTCCACTTTGCATCGAGCAAATAGTGGTCCTTACAACAGACAAAAAGCCATCTGGCTTAGAACCTGATATCCTCATCAAGGTAGAGCTTCATGAAGAACAAAGCTGGTAAATATTGCCTAATAAGTAATTTGAAAGATAAGTATTAGAAAACAAAACGTTTACGTTTCTAACCATAAATCTAAAATTAAAATTTGAATTTTAATCAGAAAGGAGCTGTATATTTTAAATGATGAGAGAAGATAAGTTTGTTCAAGTCCATGTAAACGTTGAAAAAACTCCAGAACAAATTGTGTACCACCTTATCGTCCATCCCAGCCTGGAGCGACCAAAGGGATGTTTTTCCTCTACCAAAATCGGCGAAATTATTTTAGAGCGTCTTCCCGATCAACTCTATACTTTCACCCTGAAAACAGCAATGGAATGGGAACAAGACGCTAAACTAGCAGAAAAGAACTGCTTTTGTCTCACCCTCTTTGCGTCAAGCATCACCAAGCTCCTGAACCAAATTGTCAGCGAGGAAATACCAGAACTCTCATTCTTGGCTGGAAAACTGAAGTATGGATCAATTGAAAATGTTATAGTTGATTGGTCTAAAACTAATCCAACCTATCATTTTGCTGGAATTATTTTCGATTATAAAGAAAAGCTGGGCATACCCGACCTTGAAAAAGCACGGTCTTTCTTATCCCTTACTGATACCACCTATTTGGTCAATAAACAAATTACTATCGTTCTGCTCATGCCGGTCAACGATTCTCGTTGTTTTACCGCTATCAGTAATAATCCTATTATATCCTTTCACCAAATCAACCAATACCTGTGGTGGAGTTTTCACTTTGATCACTATTTCTCAAAAAGTGATTTTGTGTCAACTAAACTGGATTCAGAACATGGTTACAACGTTATCGAAGATATACTCATTTATACTCGACCAATATTAAACATTGAAGATGTCCCAATTCCCCTATGGGATTTCATTAAGAAACACTACAATTTTCTCCCGCCTTTCTTCGATGAGGAAAGTTTTTCAACTGCTTTAATCCTTTCCAAGATAAAAAATATTTAGAAGCATTATTCCACTAACTAAACATTATATCTGGATCGGAAGTTACCCCTTTCTTATTCACTAAAAATTTGCTTCAGAAATGTATCTTTCTTTTCTGATTTCTTTTTTGTTCTCCTCTACTTTTAACAATTAATACAATTCAAGAATCAAGACCTGACCCCAGATATTTGACAATATATTTCTTCAAGATATCTCTCTTTATCCTCTTTACCGTTGCTTTTTATTCTCTCCGACCTAATTGGAAGAACTTTCGAGCAATCAGAATCAACCAAATTGCCGTAGGAATGAGAGAGATGAGGGAGATAAAAACACCTATTGACCCGGCGGTCGGTGGTACGAACATCAATAAACTCGCCAAGATTCCCATATAAGCGGTAACTTTGCTGAAGATTGAGCTGCGCACCATGATAACCGAAACGATTAAAAGGGCAATAGCGCTAATGATATAGCTCACATTGAACGCTGTACCTTGCCAGATCGCAAGCATTACCTGACCTGCAGCCAGCAACACCGATCTCTCTGTATCCGTGGCAGCAAACGCGTATTGGTTACTTAGGGAAAGCATCTCGAAAGCTGCGGTCGATGCGAAGTAGGTCGTGATCCCGACGAGCTCGAGGATCAAAGCAATTGCCATGAAAGATTGATTGAATCGTTTAAGGGCAGCCCAGAGAGCGAGAAACACCAAACCCAATAAAGCATAATCGACAATTAACAGCAAGTCCATGTCGAGCAGTCCCACAAGCTTATTGGTCTGAAAAAGATTGAACCAGCCGATCACGGTACTTGGTGGTGGCCAGACGATTAAGACAACAATCTGGATCGACATGAGCACCAACACAGTAAGTGCAGCTATAGCACCAACTTTATAAAGACTCTTCCAAACCGAGTCGTCAGCTTCAGTATGAGTAATAGGATCTATCATTTTTTCTCCCCTCCAAAAATATTTATCTTATATAGATATTAATGAATAAAAAATACCTTTATCCTGAGCACTCACTTTTTGAGGG
>NZ_DAOLQM010000015.1:0-9221 GCF_035418125.1 Atribacter sp.
GAAGGCCAATTTCTCGAGTTCTTTCTGTAACCGAAACCAGCATGATATTCATAATTCCGATTCCTCCAACAAGGAGAGAGATGCCAGTTATTGCTCCCAGAAAAAGGGTTATAGTTCCCGTGACCTGATTAATAGTATCAAGAATATCTTGCTGATTCATAATAGTAAACCGGTCAATATCACCTAATTTTCGAAGAAAAAATTTTTCCACTGATTGAGAAATAGTATTCATATCCTCGGCAGAATAGGCTTGAATGGTGATGCTTTGTATATATCTTGAGCCAGTTAATCTTTTTTGAAGGGTTGTGAGAGGAACAAAGATTTGATTTCCCAAATCTTGAGGGCCCATTGATTTCTTTTCCATAACCCCAATCACTTCAAAACTCACTCGACCGATCCTGATTCTATTGCCAATAGCTGTATTGATATCTTCAAAAAGGTCGGTGGCAACAGTGTCGCCAATTACCGCATAATTGTTTAAATTGATATAGTCATAATCACTAAAAAAACGCCCCAGAGAAGGGTTGAAATTGCGAACTGTTGGATAATTGGCAGTTGTTCCAACAATTGATACCGATGTATTATTTCTTCCATAGACAACTGTCTGTCGCAGAGTAGATTCGGCGATAATAGAATGAATGCCTGGAATTGAAGCAGTCTGAAGATCTCTAAAATGCTCAATCTTCAAAATATTCGACATTCCCCTCATCATGATTGGTGCACCTGGCCGTTGCCGCATCGTTCCTCCAACCACAGTTAAGAGATTAGAACCTAAACTTCCGATCTGATCTACTATAGAGGTTCTAACCCCTGTGCCAAGTGATATCATAGAAACAACAGCAGATACACCAATAATAATACCAAGCATGGTAAGAAAGGAGCGAAGCTTATTGGATACCAAACTGGAGATTGAAGTTCTTAAGCTTTCATAGACATTCATGAGGTTACCTTCCTCCACCACCAAAAGGACCCCCCATAGAAACGGGGGGAGTACGTCGGTTTGTTGCCATTGGAAGAGCAAGCTGCTCTCCTGCCTCAATACCATCAATAATTTCTACTTGACTATCATTACGAATTCCAACTTTTACTTCTCTTTCGGTTGGTTCACCTTCTTGATTGGCAATTAGCACAAAACCCTTTCCCTCTTTTTCAATAAGAGCATCGAGAGGAATAATGGTGGCATTCTCTTTATATTGAGTGGTTATTTCTACATCAGCAGTCATTTCTGGACGAATAATGCGATTGGGATTGGGGATAAGAACGGTAGCATCGTAAGTAACTACATTTTCTGTTATTTTTCCCAGAAAAGAGATAGAATCGACCTCTCCATCAAAAGGCTTATCGGGAAGGGCGTCAAGAATCACCCTGGCTTTCATTCCTTCTTTAATACGGGGAACATCAATTTCATTGATAGGGACGACTACTTTCATTGTACTCATATCATCAATAGTTGCAGTTATATTAGTAGTCGTTGCGCTTCCGGTTTGAATAATATCTCCCACTTTGACGTTCATGTCAATCACAGTTCCAGCAATTGGTGATTTTACCAATGATGCTTCTAACTGGTTTTTTATTGATTCTAAACTTGCCTTAATTTCAGAAATATGGGCACGTCTGATTTCGACATCTTCTTTTTTTGGCTGTTCTTTAAGATCATCTAATTTAGCTTTAGAAACATAAACTGCTTGTTCCTTCAGGATAACTTGATCCTCACTTTGTTCTAATTGTTCTTGTGATAATCCTCCTGAAATAAATAATTCCCGATGACGCTCAAGTGTTCGTTGGGCATTTTCCAAAGCTATCAGAGCCTCCTGATAATTGGCTTCGGCTTGTTTAAGGTCTACTTCGCTTGGTTGTTGAAGAAGCTTGTCGAGTTCTGCCTGAGCGGATAGCAGTTGAGATTCAATTTTTTGACGATTAATTTCCAATTCGCGAGTATCCAGCTGGAAAAGGGGTTGATTAATAGTAACTAAATCGCCTGAGTTGACAAAAATTTGAGTAACTTTTTCACCAATTTCTGACTTTACTTCTGCACGAGTAAAGGATTCAACCGTTCCAACTACCGAAATCGAATTGCTGATCTTACCTATTTCTACTGGGATGGTTTTATAGGTAACGGCGTTTTCTTTTTGGCTGGAAGCAACATTATTTTTTAGAAATATAAACCATATTGCAATAAAGGCGACTCCTAAAATAAATAAAGTAATAATTATTTTTCTTCCCTTTTTTGACAAAGGAATTATCCTCCTCAATTAATATCTTAGTAATAAATAATTATAAATCCTTTTAAAAAAGCTGTTTTATTCTAGAGCTTTGAATGAATCGGTTTTTTAAATAATTACAAGGGTTATCTCTGCTAATATTAAAATTAAAAATTGGATGGGAAATTTTTGTGCTTTCTTATGAAAAAAGATGTTGATTGAACTCTTATGTACCCGATTCGATAAATCAACTTCATTTTATATATTGTATTGTTATTTCTTTTTTTATTAAAATGTTCTCTTTTTTCAGTAGAATTTAGTTTTTGTTTAAAAATGAATACTAAAACTTTCAAGGCGAGATTGTCAAGAGTTTGGATGTTGAGCAGGTAAACAATGAACTTGATTTTAAAAATATTTTTTAAATTTACTCTTTTACCTCTTGACAGAGAAAAAGAAGAGAATATAATATGAGTATGTTCAGTAAAATACTAATGATGATAAGTGAAGACGAAAGGAGTGAAAGACCATGAACGGATTAACCCTAATGACTTTGAATAGAAAAACGGTTCTCGCTTTGAGTGTGGTTCTTTTCATTGCCCTTTGGAGTGGAGTGGCTTATAGTGCTGATATCGTTACCGTCACCAGTGATAAAAATATCGTTGAGGCTGCTCAAGGGACGGGTATCTTTACGACTCTCTTAGCAGCTGCAAAAACAGCAGGCCTGGCTGATATCTTAGCCAATACCCAAAACATCACGGTATTTGCTCCCAATGATGCCGCCTTTGCTGCCTTACCAGCTGGTTTTGTGGATGGTCTCTTGAAACCAGAAAATCAAGACCTTTTGGTCAAGATTCTTTCCTACCATGTGGTTCCTTTCCGAGTCAATGCCCGAGACTTAGTGAACACCTTAACCCTGCGGACCCTGTTTGATAACTATCCTCTCTACTTGCGAGTGGGAGGAGAGGGAACCGTGAACATCATGAACGGTGCTCCGGGATCGTGTGAAGTCAAGGGAATCGTCGCCGACAAGAACATGATTGAAGCCACCAATGGGAACATCTATGTGATTGATACTGTTCTTACCCCCTGGAAGGCGTGTTCGGTTGATTTGTTGAATTGATAACTCAGTCAGTTGTAGAAAAAAGTACTTTCTAAAAAACCCACCGTTGATAAAACGGTGGGTTTTTTGTTTTAGAAAAACTCCTTGGTCACTCTCTTTCGCCAAAGGAAAAAAAATTGAGCTCAAAAGATATTTGCATCATTGCGCTTCCAGTAGTGCCGGTTTTAATTTCTTTCTCTCTTGAGTGGGGATGAAATTGATTATTATATTCTTAATTTTCTCATTATATTTTCAAAATAGACCCTTGTTATTCATTGTGTATTAATTGTTTTAAAGCATTTAAGGCTTGTTCATAATCAGGTGCTTGAGTGGTATCAGGTACGATTTCTATATAACGGATGACGTTTTCCTTGTCAACAATAAAAAGTGCCCGAGTTAATAAGCGCAATTCTTTAATTAATACTCCCCAGTTGGTCCCGAAGGAGGCAAAGCGATAATCAGAAAGGGCTATCACTTTATCAATTCCAGAAGTAGCACAAAATCGGTTAATAGCAAAGGGGAGATCCATGCTGATGTTGATTACTACCACTTCGATTGGGAATGTGGAAGCTTCCTCATTAAAATTATGAATTTGAAGATCACAAACTGGAGTATCCAAGGAGGGTGTAACTGAAATAACCTTAATTTTTCCAGAGAAATCATTAAGATTCATAATTTTCATTTCTTCATCGATTAAAGTAGCTTGAGCAACGACTTGAAAATCTGGAGCAAAATCACCAACCTTAAGTTCGGGTCCGATTAAAGTGATTGGTCCCCCATTTAATGTTACTACCTGATTTCTTTCAGTAATTTCGTTGGTTTGAGTTGTTCCCATAATTGAAAAAGAAAAAAGAAGTAGGGTTATCATTAAGAAAAAAATATATTGTTTCATTTATGTTCCCTTCCTTTCTTAAGCGGATTAATATTCATATTAAACCGTATATCGATTATTTATTCCAAAAATTCTGTATTTTTTAAGATTGAACGATCGAAACGTATTTTTGTAAGCTAAATAAGTAGATCTGAATAAAACTTTTTATCAAATGAGTTGAATTTGTCTTTTATAAGATAAAAAGAACAGGTTATTTTTGAAAAAATTACTGGATAAATTACCAAATTATTAATTGATTCTTTTCTAAGGAATTGGTTTGATGTGAATGTCATAAAGTGATATATTAACAGTGAACGATACCGTTAACGTTAATGGTGACTTAGATGAAAAAAAATAATCCCCCAACCATTAGGGAAATTGCACGATTAGTTGGTGTTTCGGCAAACACCGTTTCGAGAGCATTGAACAATAAACCCGATGTAAGTCCCGAAACCAAAAATAACATTATTAAAACCGCTCAGTTTCTAAACTATACTCCTAATGCAATTGCTCGAGCTCTGGTTCAAAGGACAACACGTACTATTGGAATGGTAATGAGTGATATTTCTGATCCTTTTTTTGGAGAAATGGTGAAAGATGCCGAAGTTTTTTTTCGATCCCGTGGATATAACCTTATTCTCTGTAATACCCAGGAGAATTTTGACCAAGAAAAACATTCTATCGAAACTTTAATCAATAAAAGAGTAGATGGGATACTCTTAACGCCGGTGGGGAAAAGTGGGGAAAATACTCAGGAAATTTTAAAAAACCGAATTCCAACAGTTTTATTAGGAAGACATTTTGATAAGCCAATAGCACCAAGTATCACTTCCGATGATGAACGGGGAGGATATTTAGCGACCCGACATCTCCTTGAACTGGGACATCAAGAAATTCTTTTTATTAACGTTTCTCATCATATTTCCAGTGCCCGTGATCGCTTTTGTGGTTACCAAAAAGCTTTAAAGGAATTTGGCTTAGATTACAATGAATCTTTACAGATTCATACTAGCTTTGATTTAGAAGATGCTTACCAGAAAACAAAAGAGTTTTTTTCCCAAACGAGAAAAGCAACAGCTGTCATTGTATTTTGTGATATTTTAGCCATAAGTGTTATGAAGGCGATAATCGATGTAGGTCTATCGATTCCACAAGATATTTCAATAGTAGGATTCGATAATATTAAAATTGGATCACTCCTTCCAATTTCCTTAACCACCATTGACCCAAATAAGAAAAAAATGATTGAAACTGCTTCAGAGTTGCTATTAGAATTCATTCAATCGGATAATGTTAAAGTAGGCAATATATCTATTGAACCAACTTTAACCATTCGGTCATCAACCTGGTCTTCTTTTTAATACATTTATGGAATTAATATAAAATTATGTAATTTTAAAAAAAGGGAGGTTGGGGAAGTTGAATGTTATGACAGTTTGTGGTGAGAAAAAAATTGATGATTTAGGTGTTATTCTTCCACATGAACACATATTTATCGATATTAGCAATCAATTTACCGAACCCGTAACCCCATTTGAGAAAAAGTTGGCATATCAGAAGGTTAACATGAATAACCTGGGATATCTTCGCCGAGATCCTTATGTCGTAAAAGATAATTTAATTCTCTCTGAGTATGATGTTGCCTATAGCGAAATAATAACCTTTAAAGATAGTGGAGGACAAAGTATTATTGATGTTACTCCGGTTGGGATTGGTCGTGATCCAAATCAATTACAACAACTCATGAAAGAAACCGGAGTTAATATTATTGCAGGTTGTGGATTTTATACTCATGATACTCATACAACTGATATTGAAAAGCGATCAGCTGAAGACATAACTGAATTAATTATGAATGACTTATTGATTGGTATGGATCATACTGGAGTTCGTTCTGGGGTAATTGGTGAAATTGGAACCAGCCAGCAGATCCACCCAAATGAAAAAAAGGTTCTACAAGCAGCGGGAAAAGCTCAATCCCAAAGCAGGATTCCGGTTTTTATACATGTCTATCCCTGGTCAGAAAATGGAATAGAGGTTTTGGATATTTTAGAAAGTGAAGGAGCAGATCCTTCCCAAGTTGTCATCTGCCACTCAGATGTAGAAATGAATCTCAATTATATGATCTCAGTGATGAAACGAGGTGCATTTATTGAATTTGATAATTTTGGAAAAGAGTTCTGGATTCCTATTGAAAAGAGGAAATTTGCCGGAGGAAATTTTGCTACCGATCGAGACCGAGTCCAGGTTATCCGTAAGTTGGTCGATCTTGGTTATCAAAATCGACTTCTTATAACTAATGATATCTGCTTAAAGGCGATGCTTCACGCTTATGGAGGATGGGGTTATGATCATATTCTTTCCAATGTTGTTCCAATGCTCATTGAGGTTGGAGTTGAAGAAAAAATAGTTTGGGAAATAATAATAAAGAATCCCCAACAACTTTTTTTAAGATAAAAATTGAGGAGGTTAACCATGACAAATCTAAGAATTAGCGATCAAGACTTTCAACGCCGCGTAAATCGTCTACAAGAGGAAATGAAAAAAGAAAATGTTGATTTATGGGTGGGTTATTCAAGTGAAAGTGAAGCCTCGATATCTTTGTACTTAGCAGGATTTCAGCCCTTTTTTGATTTTGCAGGAGTTATGGTACCCAGAGAAGGTGAAGCAGTTTTGATCACCGGTGGACCAGAATCATTTGAGATGGCTAAGGAATTTTCCCGGATTAAAAAAATTCTTATTCATGGTTTGTTTGTCGAAACTTCAGCGCCTGAATGGGTTCCTGATACTGAAATTTTAGATTTTTCGACCATCATTCCACAAATTATGGGAAAGATTCAACCCAAAAAAATAGCCATTAGTCAATGGAATACCTTTCCATACCTTATATTTCAAGATTTGGTAAAAAACCTTCCCAACGCTGAAGTTGTGTCTGGTGATGAAATGCTGCTTAGAGTTCGTCAAATTAAGTCGAAAGAAGAAATTGAGGTTATAGCTGAAGCTTATCGTATTACTGAGGAGTCAGTAAAACGTGCTTTAGAGGTAGTACAAACAGGTGTCAGTGAGCGATTTTTAGAAAATGAAGGTCGAAAAGTAATGCTTGATTTAGGAGCAGAGGGAACATCTTATCCTATTTGGGTTTGTTCAGGAAGGAACACCTCCCGTAGTTTATGTAAATCAACCGATAAGCTTATTCAGGCAAACGAATTGGTCCAAATTACCTTTGGTGCTCGATATCAGGGATATTGTGGTAACATGTGCCGGGTTTTTTCCATTGGAGAGCCTGACCCAAAAGTGAAAAAAATGATGTTGGTTGCCCTCCAATCTATGGAAGATGCACTCGAAATGATTCGGCCAGGGGTTCTTTCTTCCGAGGTTTTCAAAAAATATAATAATCACCTGGCAAAATATGGATGGGAAAAATTTACTCTTTATGGCCCTGCTCATGGAACGGGAGTATCCGAAGTCGAAGGTCTTTGGCTTTCTGAAAGTAACCCCTTTGTCATCCAACCGAACATGGTGTTTAATATTGATATATGGCTCACTGATGGTGAAGTGGGAATGAGGTATGAAGATGGAATCGTAGTTACAGAAAAAGGGATTCGAGAATTCAATCCATATCGCCGAGAAATTATTATTTTGTAATTTAGATTTATAAAGGAGGGTTTTTCTTGGAAAGAGTTAAATTTGCGGTGATTGGCCTTGGCTGGTTTGGGCAAAAACATTGTGAAGTATTATCAGATCTTAGCCATGTTGAACTTTATGCTTTGTGTACCCGAAACGAATCAAGACTAAAAGAATTGGGTGAGCGTTTTCATGTAAAACATCTTTATACTGATTATCACCAATTACTAAATAATGATGAAATTGATGCAGTTTCGGTGGTGACCATGTGGGATCAGCACTTGCAACCAACTCTTGCCTCTTTAGAGGCTGGTAAACATGTTTTTTTAGAAAAACCCATGGCATCAACGGTTGCTGATGCTGAAAAAATAGTTGCTGCAACCAAAAAGACCAGCAAGTTTTTTATGGTAGGTCACATTTGTCGTTTTAATCCTCGATATGCTTCTGCTAAAGTAGCAATTGATGAAGGCCGGATTGGGAAAATTGTTTCAATATATGCTCGACGTAATATCCCTGAAACAGTTGGAGCAACGGTTCTCCCTAAAATCGGACCAATTATTGGAGATGGAGTGCATGATACTGATTTAATGCTTTGGTATACCAGAGCAAACATTAAGTCAGTTTATGCTCAATCTTTATCTGTTCGAAATTTTCCTCATCCTGACCTCGCTTGGACCTTATTTCGATTTGATAGTGGCGCTATTGGTGTTTGTGAAAATGTCTGGTTTCTACCGGAAAAAACTGCTTTTCAAATCGACGAACGTATGGAGATTATTGGTACACAAGGCTCAATACATATTCAAGAAACTCACCCTAATTTTTCCATTTGCGATCAGAATGGTTGGCATTCATCAGATACTACTTACTGGCCACTCTTGCATGGAGTGCGATCGGGAGCACTCCGAGAAGAACTATCTTATTTTGCGACCTGTATTCTTGAAAACAAGAAGCCAACGATCATCCACCCCGAAGAATCGTTAGAGGCAGTTCGAGCTTGCTTGGCAGCGGAAGAATCGGCAAAAAAAGGTCAAGTTATTGTCCTGTAAAGAGTATATTACAACTCGAGTTGTCTATCATCTTAGTTAGATAGAAATACTAGAAGAAAATAAAATACCTGCTTTATACTCTGACTTTCTTTCGGAGTTAAATCAGGATAATGTTTTATGAAATATAAAAGCCTCATCTTCTCTTTTTATGGAATAGATGAGGTTGAGGTGTGATAAAGTTCCTACACTCTTTATTCCCTAATAATTGTAATTTTTTTCAGGATTCGACTATAAATACATTAATTCTTTGAAAAATTGAATGGATATTGATTAAAAATATTTAAATTTGAAGGAGGTTTTATTGTGTTTCAGGTTTTAGCCGTTTCAACCAATACTTACCATAAATTTTCTCTCGAGGATGCCTTAAAAGGCATAAGCCA
>NZ_DAOLQM010000015.1:9321-18594 GCF_035418125.1 Atribacter sp.
ACTGGGACGGTAGAAAAAGAAAGTGACTTGTCGTTATTTTACCAACATATTCCGGCTTTAGGAAATTATGCACTCAATAAAGGAATTAAAGTGGGGCTTGAGATCCACGGTGATGTTCTTAAAAATGGAGAAGCAGCTAAGAAAATCATGGAAACAATTAATCATCCAGCCATAGGAATCAATTATGATACTGGGAATTGCATTTTTTATGGTGATAGTTTGCCAGAGGAAGATATTGTTCATTGTCTTCCCTGGATTATTCATATCCATCTAAAGGATAAGATAGGCGGCTATAAAGTATGGAACTTTCCAACGTTAGGCGAGGGAATGGTTAATTTTAAAAAGATTTTCAGCATCCTTAAGGAGAAACAAGTTGATGTACCAATGAGCGTAGAAATTGAATACAGCGGCTCATTTGAACATCCAGTTACTTATGTTGATGAATGCGTTAAAAAATCCTATGATTATCTTCAAAAAGTTATAGTATAGGAGGCAAACGCTATGCGTAAAGAAGACTTCATTTTCTATAATCTCCGGTCGGGTCAAAAGGGTAATGATATTAATATTATTTTCCCTGGTTGGAAACCGCATGATGAACGGGTTGTAGTGTTTTCACCACACGATGATGATGGAATTCTTGGGCCAGGATCGCTTATTCAGGGCATTCCCCTGTTTGGAGGCGACGTTCATATTATAATATTTTGCAATGGTTCTGGTGGTTATAGTGTTATAGAACAAAAATATATTATTACTGCGCTTCGATCAAGGGAAACAGCTCGAGCTTATAATGTTTTGGGGATTAAGGAAGAAAAAATACACCGTCTTGAATATGATGATTATAGCGTTTTCCCCTTTATAGGGCATAAACTTCCTGGAGGCGAGGAAGGTACATTTAGGAAAATTATGCCTCTGCTCCGTAAGTTAAAAATTACTCGTGTTTTAGTCCCCAATGGATATCGAGAACACCTTGATCATACAGCTACATATATGGTCGGAGCTTTTGATACTCCTCAAATTGGCGATCCAGTAATGGTAGATTGGGGTCAAACTGAACCCATTCGTTCGATCCTACAATATGCTGTTTGGAGCGATTTTTCTCCTGAAGATGCAATGGTTGAGGGAGTTGACACCGAAATTCGAGCCAATCGTGCATTGAAGGCTCCTATAGAAGCGGAAAAGAATATCCTGAAAGCCATGGAGGAATATCAAACCCAGGCAAAAATCATATCAGGACTATTAAAAGCACGAGAAGAAAGAATAATTTCAAAAAATCAGGTTGCTGAAGTTTTTCTTTCTTTTGAACCGCGACCTCGATGTGAGTATAAAAAATATATTCATCAAATAGAAAAGATTGATAATTCTGGAGGTCAATCTCAATGAAAAATATTGCATTGTTGGGTTCTGGTTTTATTGCTGGGGTTCATATGGAGGGTTGGAAAAGAATCCCGGGGGCTAATGTAGTTGCCTTTTTTGAAGTAGTACCCGAAAAAGTCCGGAGTTTTCAAGAAAAATATACAATTCCTCACTTTTCTTCATTTCCTCGTCTACTTGAAGAGAAAGAAATCGATATTGTTGATATTTGTTTACCAACCTTTTTACATCGGGATTATGTTTTACAAGCTGCTCAAGCCGGGAAACATATCTTCTGTGAAAAGCCGATGGCTTTAAATGTCGAAGATGCCGTGGCGATGAAAAATGCCTGTCAGCTGAACGGTGTCGAACTGATGATAGGTCATGCTCTCCGGTTTTGGGGAGAATATAGGAAAGCTAAAGAATTAGTTTCTCAGGGAAAAATCGGAAAAATACTCTCCATCGATGCCTATCGATTAGGTGTTTCACCCACTTGGTCGGTAATAAGTTGGATTCTTCAGCAAAATTTAAGTGGCGGGGCAGCGTTAGACCTTCATATTCATGATTTGGATTTTGTTAACTGGATTGGAGGAAAGCCGATTGAAGTATTCTCACGCGGAGTCCAGTCAGTTAATGGTTCCTGGGATCATGCCCAAACCAGTGTTCGATATGCTGAGGGAATAATTGCCAATATAGAAGGCGGCTGGATGATGAAGGGAACATTCCCTTTTACAATGGGATATCGGATTTTAGGGACGGAAGGTGTTGTTGAGTGGGAATTCCGTTCAGGGGTGAATATTGAGCAAAGAGGAGAAGCGAATCCAGTGGTTGTCTATCGAGATGGGGAAAAAGAGGAAAAAATTAACGCTCAAGATGATGATGCTTATTATCTTGAATTGAAATATTTCTTTGATTGCATTGAAAACCATCGACCCATCGAAAAAGCAACCGCAGACCATGGCATTACTGCCGTTCGAGTAGCAAATGCAGCTCGAGAATCAATGGAAAAAGGTATCATTGTGAAATTATAAAAGGGTTGGTTTTCTGAAATGAAAAAGGATTATGGATAAGGATAAGATGGTTAAAGTTGGGAAGGGAATCTTTCTAAAAGAAAGAACCTTTTCTTAGAGATACAAAAAAATGAATAAGGACAAAGGGAACGCACGACCAAGGAAAAACCATGCGTAAGATTTTAATTGTTGAAGAAGATGTTCTAATCCGAGAAAAACTGTCAAATTTACTGCGTGATGAAGGGTATTATGTCATTGCAGTAAAAGATCGAAGCGTAGCAATCAACTGTTTAGAGAGAGAATCAATTGAAATTATGATTATTGCAGAAAAAATTATTCAAGAAAATGGTTTTGAATTGCTGTCGGTTGCCAGACAACGCTTATCTAATATAGTTATCATTGCCTTTGGTGAAAATGAAAATGCTTATCGAGTTAGAGGTTTGTTTACAAAAGGAATTTATGAATATTTATCACATCCCCTTACTCCTTCAAGAATACTTTCTTCAATTAAAAGAGCAGAGGAGAGGATTAATCTTTTAGAAGAAAACAAAGACTTAAAACGCCGCATTGATTATCGTTATTCTTTTGCTGGAATTACTGGAGTATCAGAAAAAATGCAAAAAGTTTTTTCTTTAATACTTCAGGTTTCACAAATAAAACGTCCAATATTGCTTATGGGGGAATCGGGTACCGGGAAAGAAATGATAGCGAGAGCCATTCACAAATATGCTTACTCTGATGAAAAGGGTTTTTACAAAATACTCTGTAGTAATTTACCGCCTGGCGCCCTTAAAGGAAAAATATTTTATCGTGATAGTGATGTTTCATCAAAAATGAATACTCTTGACCAGTTACCATCTGGAACGATTTATTTTGAGGATATCCACCTTTTACCCTATCCTCTTCAGAATGAATTCATTGATTTTCTTGAGGAAAATCGTTTTAGTCGAAGCGATAAAGATTTGCATATTATTACTTCAACCGAAGTTCCTCTCGAAGAAGAAGTAACCCGGGGAATGTTTCGCAACGATCTCTTTTATTTTCTCAATGCCGTAAAAATTGAAGTACCCTCTCTACGAGAAAGAAAGGAGGATATTCCTTTTCTAATTGATGTTTTTTTAAAGGAAATTGAAGAGGGAATCAATAAGAAAACCATTAAAATTAGCAAAGAAGCTTTGAATTTACTATTAGAATATCATTGGCCAGGTAATATTACTGAATTAAAAAACACCTTGGAAGGTATGGTTATTTTAAGTGTAAGCGAGCTGATTCTTCCTGAAGACATCCCTGTTCATATTAAAAGTGGTGTCGCGACTGGTCGCTCTCTTCAAATAGAAGTTGGTATGTCCTTGGAACAAGCAGAAAAAATATTAATTTGGGAAACACTGAAAGCAAATCGTTTTAACAAGAGCAAGAGTGCCCAAATTCTTGGAATCGGGCTTCGTACCCTTTATCGTAAAATTGAGCAGTATAATCTCGATAAGCAATAGATGTATATTTAAAAGATACTCATATTATATTAATCTACTCAATTATAAGGAAAAATGGTTAAATGACTCTCTATCATTGTGTGTTCGTTTACCAAGAAAGGGTAATTGAAAGGATGTATTAAGTAATAAAATCAACCTAATTCTCTCATTGAGGAGAATTAGTAGGAATGCCTCTCTCTTTTTTTGCTGAGTTCATAACTTTGGATAAATTCCTCATAAAAAAGCTTTTGTCTCATCAACGTATATGAATAAAACAAAAAATATTTTTCTCTATCATTTAGCCAATTCTGTTATTATGACATAGAATCAAGGGAAAGGTTGCAAGAATAAACGATTTTCAAGGTTTATATTTGTCAAAATGACATAATGTTGATATTGATTGACTTTAACCCTCTTGCAATTTCAAAAAAAACGGTTAAAATAAAATACGATAAATTAAATAAATACTTCCGAAAGGGGTGAATGTCGAGTGAATATTAAACCACTCGGAGATCGCATCCTAGTAAAAAGGATCGAAGAAGAAGAAGTTCATAAAGGCGGTATTATTATTCCCGATACCGCGAAAGAAAAACCTCAGCAAGGATCAATTGTTGCTGTTGGTAGTGGAAAAGTAAATGAAGATGGAAATCGTATGCCTCTTGAAGTGAAAGCAGGTGATCGAGTACTTTTCGGGAAGTATGCTGGTTCAGAAGTAAAGATTGGCGACGAAGAGTATCTCATTATGCGAGAGGATGACATCCTCGGAATTATCGAAGGGTAGCGGAAGGGAGGTACACGATAATGGCGAAATCAATCATTTTCGAAGAAGAAGCCAGACAGTCAATTTTAAGAGGAGTCAAAATTCTGTCTGAAGCAGTCAAAGTAACTTTAGGTCCAAAAGGAAGAAATGTTGTTATTGAAAAGAAATTTGGATCACCAACTATTACCAAAGATGGAGTTACCGTTGCTAAAGAAGTTGAATTAGCTGATCCCAAAGAAAACGTTGGAGCTCAGCTAGTAAAAGAAGTTGCATCAAAAACCAGTGATGTTGCTGGAGATGGAACAACAACAGCTACTGTTCTTGCTGAAAGTATTTATCGTGACGGTTTGAGGAATGTTGCGGCTGGATCAAACCCGATGTTATTAAAAAGGGGTATTGATAAAGCAGTTGATGAAATAATTAAAAAACTGAAGGAAATGAGCAGAGAAGTCGGTGAGAGAAAAGAAATTGCTCAGGTTGCTGCCATTGCTTCCAATAATGATGAATCTATCGGAAATATTATATCTGATGCGATGGAAAAAGTTGGAAAAGATGGGGTTATCACCGTTGAAGAAGCCAAAGGACTAGAAACTACTTTAGAAGTTGTCGAAGGTCTTCAGTTTGATAGAGGATACCTGTCACCTTACTTTATCACTGACCCCGATCGTATGGAAGTAGTTTTAGAAAATCCTTATATCCTTATTTATGAGAAGAAGATCTCAGCTATTAAAGACTTGCTTCCTCTATTAGAAAAGGTTGTTCAACGAGGAAGGCCCTTACTTATCATCGCTGAAGAAGTTGAAGGTGAAGCTCTTGCTACTTTGGTGGTTAATAAACTAAAGGGTGTCATTAATGGAGCGGCAGTTAAAGCACCGGGGTTTGGTGATCGGAGAAAAGCCATGTTAGAGGATATCGCTATAATGACTAGTGGTAATTTTATCTCCGAAGACTTAGGAATTAAATTAGAAAACCTAAACCTTGATGATTTGGGAGAAGCAACCAAGGTAGTAATTGATAAAGAAAACACCACCATTATTGAAGGAAAAGGTACTAAAGAAAAAATAGTTGCCAGAATGAACCAGATCAAGCGTCAGATAGAAGAAACCACTTCTGATTATGATCGTGAGAAATTACAAGAAAGATTAGCAAAAATTGCCGGTGGTGTTGCAGTTATTCATGTTGGAGCAGCGACCGAGGCTGAAATGAAAGAAAAGAAAGCCCGGGTTGAAGATGCTCTTCATGCCACTCGTGCTGCAGTAGAAGAAGGGATTGTTCCTGGTGGCGGGGTTGCACTAATTCGCTGCGCTTCAATAATCGATGATTTATCTTTGGTTGGAGATGAAAAAACCGGAGCTAATATCGTCAAAAAGGCTTTAGAAGAGCCAGCTCGAATGATTGCTGAAAATGCCGGAGAAGAAGGTTCAATCATTGTTGAGAAAATCAAGAATTCTGAAAAGTTAACCTTTGGATTCAATGCACTAACCAATGAGTTTGTTGATATGTATGAAGCAGGCATTATTGATCCAACCAAAGTAGCCCGCGCAGCTTTACAAAATGCAGCTAGTGTGGCTTCTTTAATGCTTACTACCGAATCAGTCGTGACCGAGATACCTGAAAAGGAAAAAACACCTCCAATGATGCCGCCAGGTCCTGATATGGGTTATTAAAAAGTAAAAAAATGCTATAATATTGTAGCCCGGAGGGATGATTTCTCCGGGCTAATTTTTCAGGCAGTTGATAGGTTGGGAGGTAGCAAAAATGCCAATTTATGAATATCAGTGTACCGAGTGCAGAAATGTGTTTGAAGAATTGCAATCATTTTCTGATAAACCAATAACTCAATGCCCTATCTGTAAAGGGAGAGTTAGAAAGCTGGTAAGCAAAGGCGTAGGCTTATCATTTAAGGGGAGCGGTTTTTATTGTACCGATTACCGTTCTTCTCATTCTTCAACTGCTCATTCGAGCTGTTCAAGTGGCTGTAGCACTGGGAATTGTTCGACATGTGGAAGCACATCAAGCTCAAAAACAAAAACTTCGAAAACAACAGGATAACATGGGCGGCTTTTCGTATATTCTGATTTTTGCAGTTTTAATAGTTGGGGCGATTGTCTGGGGTTTAAAGAGAAAAAAGACGGTCTCAGTCTCTGATTTTTGGCAAGAAAAAGAAAGTGAATATTCGGAAAAAAGAATCCTTTCATCTTTTGCTCGTTATTTAGGAGGTCATGCCCGTTTTGAGAATACGACGGAAGGCCTCCTTTTTTTAATGTCTAAAAGTTTATGGTTTGAGAATTTTGAAAAAGGTGCAAATATTTTTGGATTTGCTTTCCCCTTCGAAAAAGTCATATTTCGAATTCCACTCTCCCGGATTGGCCAAACTAAAACAATTCCCGAGAAAGAGCTCATCTCTCAAGGCATACTACATCCCAATATGAATGTAAGACGAGTCAATCGGAGACCAGAATATCTTTCAGTTAATTATATAGATGAATGGGGAAGAGAAAAAGAATTATTTTTTGATAGTATGATTGACCTTTCACAATGGCATCAAGCTATAAAAGCTGCTTTAGAAAATTATATACCAGATGAAGAAGAAGAAAAGATTGGTGCATGCCCGAAATGCGGGAAAAAAGTATCTCCTGATTTTAAACTCTGCCCATATTGTGGTTGCCGCTTGTCATAGAAATGTCTTTTAAATATTGACGTTTTGTCCATCCTCATTTCACTCGTTTTTTCTCATAAAAAATAAAAAAGTAAATAGTTTGGATATATAGGTTATTATTAAAAATAAAGTTATTATCATTCAAACACTATTTTCTTTTATTATATAACGATACAATTCATTAATAAATCGATGAGAAAGGATTTAAAGGTTAATTCATGAAAGGGCTGAAAATTGGGCATTATACAGATTTGAGTGTTTATACCGGAAGTACAGTATTTCTTTTTGAAAGAAAAAATCGTGCTATAGCCTCAGTTCGTGGGGGTGCGCCTGGAAGTAGAGAATTAAATGCTCTTTCTCCCGGGCAATTAGTTGAAAATATTGATGCCTTAGTATTTTCGGGAGGTAGCTCTTTTGGAATTGATAGTATGTCAGGGGCGGTTGAATATTTACACCAAAAAGGAGTTGGATATAAAACCAAAGCCGCCAATATTCCAATTGTTGCTGGTGCAGTTATCTATGATTTAGAGGTTGGAAAAAATGCTGTTCCTCATTCAGAATGGGTTTATGCTGCTTGTGAGGATGCAACAGAAAAACCCAAAGAAGGAACGGTAGGTGCTGGGACTGGAGCTTCGGTAGGAAAAAGCTCAGGAATTCGATTTGCTATGAAGAGTGGTTTTGGATGGGGAAAATCCCCTCACCATCGAGATAGTATCCATACTTTTATTGTTACCAACGCATTGGGTGACATTTATGATCCTAGAAATGGACAATTATTAGCTGGCAGAAGAAACAAAAGCGGAGAAATTGAAGGCTTTTTGAAAAATATTCAAAATGATACTGGTTTTACATCTTATTATAATACTACCTTGGCTTTGGTTGTTCTGGACTATTATTTTTCAAGAGAAGACCTTTTAATGCTTTCTCATGTTGTTCATTCCGCTTTATCAACTTGTATTCGACCCTATGCAACTCTTTTTGATGGGGATACCATTTTTATGGTTTCAATGGGTGATCGGCGTCCCAACTATCTGAGTATTCTTCAAGGTATATATGAAAGTGTTACCGAAGCAGTTATCCATTCAATTTTATTCGCTGAAGGATTACCTGATTTACCTTCCCGAAATGATATAATAAAATAAATTGATAGAGTTGAAGCCTATACTGAATGAAGGATGTATTAGCTTATTCGAAAATAGGAATGAATTTTGTTTAACCCGTCGACCAAAATGGCGGCGAGAGATGGATAAAGAAAACTTTATCCGTCTGGTATCTCAGAAGAGAACTAGAACGGAGGGATAATCATGAAACTTCAAACGAAAAAGATAGTATTAGCCGGTGTGTTGGGGGCAATTTCTATCATTCTCAGCGTAACTCCTATTGGGTTAATACCGGTACCGAATCTCTCAGGATCTGCAACGACAATGCATATACCGGCAATAGTTGGTGGAATAATCGGTGGTCCATTAGTTGGTGCTTTGGTTGGTCTTATCCTTGCTTTTTCTACAATGAATTTATTCTTCGCCATGGGGGTTAATCTCGTTGCCTGTTTTGTTCCTCGAATATTAATCGGTGTGGTTGCTTATTATATTTGGGCTGGTTTGAAAAAAGGAAATATTGGTATTATTGCGTCAAGCTTGGGAGCTACCTTTGTTAACACAATAGGAGTCTTAGGTTTAGCTGTTTTGTTTGGGAATTTTACCCTACAGCAGATAGCTCCAATTATTGCTTTAAATGGAACATTAGAATTAATTTTTTCAGCAATAATTGTTCTCCCTTTGGTAAAAATATTACAGCGCCAGTTTCCTTCAAAATGAAAAACTTACTTAGTTTTTGTCTCAATACCAAAACAGGATAGACTTCCAAACCACTTCGATTGTGCCAGATGGGGATGAAAAAGCTATCTAAAACCGTCATTGCGAGGAGCGTTTTGTGCGACGTGGCAATCTCATTTAGCAAATTTTTTTTAAAATAATTAAAGGATGAGATCCTCACGGCTTCTGAATACGAAGCCTCAGGATGACG